>JAPKDN010000285.1 GCA_028822575.1 Alphaproteobacteria bacterium
CATGCCGGCGGAGAAGGTCACGCGGCTGCCCTCTGAAGTGTCATTGTACCCAAGTGAGGCAGTGTCGGCGATGATCGCACGCACCCGGTCATAGGGTATCCCAAGCTCCTCGGCCGCCATCAAGCACATCGAGGCGCGGGAACCTCCGATATCAGGAGTTCCAAGGGAAAGGCCAATCGTTCCGTCCATCTGGATATTCAGAGATACGCTGGTTTGGCCACCGAAATTGAACCAGAAACCACAGGCAACACCCCTGCCCTGGCCTGGCTCCAACGGCGCGCTGTAATGTGAATGCGCCTTGGCGGCTTCCAAGGTCTCCACCAGACCGATAGTCCCAAATTTTGGACCATAGGCGGATTGGCTACCAGATCGGGATGCATTCTTCAGGCGAAAATCGATCCGGTCCATGCCCAGCTTGTCCGCGATCTCGTCAACCACGCTTTCCACCGCGAAGGTCGACATCGGTGCACCGGGCGCCCGGTACGCCGCTTGTCTTGGTCGGTTGACGATCACGTCATAGCCGGAAACGTGCAGGTTTTCGAGTTGGTAACAGGCAAATGCCGACATCGCGCCAAACTCGACCGGCGCACCCGGAAAGGCGCCACCCTGATAGCAAAGCTCGGCGGCGCCGGCGGTGATCCGCCCATCCTTGGTGACGCCAATCCGCACCTTCATCGCGGTGCTGGAAGTTGGCCCGGTTGCCTTGAACACGTCGGCGCGATCCATGACGATCTTGACTGGGCGACCAGATTTTTTGGACAGCATAAGTGCCACAGGCTCGATGAACACGGTGGTCTTGCCACCAAAGCCACCGCCAATTTCAGACGCGGTGACACGAAGGCTGGAAACCTCCATTCCACAGAGTTGAGCGCAGGTATCCCGGACCACGAAATGTCCCTGGGTACAGCACCACAGATCGGCTGAGCCGTCCTGGGCGAAACTCGCGAGGCAGGCATGCGGCTCGATATAGCCCTGATGCGTCGCCTCGGTCTTGAAGGATCGCTCGACAACGATATCGGCCGCCTCGAAGCCCTTGGCGACATCGCCATGGCCGAGCTCCAGATAATTGGCAATGTTCGAAGGCTTGGTCGGCGCCGGATGGATGCCGCTGGTGATCATGTCCGGGCGCAGCAACGGTGCGTCCTCAGCCATCGCCGCTTCGACATCGGTCACGTGGGGCAGGATCTCATAATCAACCTCGATCAACGTCAGGGCAGCGTCGGCGGCTTCCACATCTACCGCCGCGATCCCGGCGACCGCGTGGCCCTCGTAAAGAGCCTTATCCTGCGCCAAACAGTTTTCCAGAACGTCCCGAAGACTCCGACGGACGGAGCCAAAATCGGCCGCCGTCGCGACCGCCTTCACGCCGGGCGCCGCGAGTGCCTTAGATGTGTCGATATTCTTGATACGTGCATGGGCATGCGGGCTGCGCAGCACCCGACCGATAAGCATGCCCGGGGCACTCAGATCGGCACCGTATTTGGCGCGACCGGTGACTTTGTCGACACCGTCGGGGCGAACCGGACGCGAGCCAACGACCTTGAAATTACGTATTGAGGAGGCAGAATCCTGATTAAACGGCATGCTCTCGGCCTTTCATCGCCAGCCTCGAGGCGCCAGCGAATTCACGGTTTCACCGGGAGCGATTGTCGCTCCTAATACGGCGGTTCCGCAAGCCGAAAGCCAGAATTGGAAAGGGAAACTCTAACCGTTGATCAGCAGTTCCAACACAACCTGGACATCGCCCAGATAAAGGGGATGGCCATAAAGCCGACCATCGCTATGTTGCGCGCCGCGTTCAACATTGAGTAATGTCCAGAAGGTAAGAATAACTGACCTTCTTATTGCACCGCACAAAAGGTCAGTCAATGCGACCTATCTGACGTTTGTGTGATATGTCATGCGATCATCTATGCGCTTTGGCCCCTCACTTTGCCTTAAGGTAGTGCAGCTCATCACCGGTCCAGCCCACACCATCCGGAACCGTATAATAGAACACGGCGATCATCGAGGAGAAGAGCCATCTTCCGTCAACGCGACGGCAGATATCATCGTATTTGCCACTAACTAGGTACGACGTGCCAAAGCGGCCATAACGCGCTTCAAGATAGGAGGTGCCGGTACCGTCGTCGCCATCAACGTTGATCCGATGGCTGTGGATGAATTGTTTAATGTAGAAACGCTCGCGCGTCCCCATGCCACGAAACCCAGCGTCGATGGCGTCGCGTCCAACATAGGTGGCCAGGTACCCTAGCTCGACATGAGCGTCGTCGGTGAACAGATCAACGATCTCATCGAAACGACCGTCATTTATACAACCGTGGTAGTCGTCCCGGAGCCGGCGGATCTCGTCCTTATCCTCCAACACGGCAAGGCGCCTCTCCAACGCCTCAATGCGATTAATATCCGTCATAAAGTTCCCGTTCCTATAACGGCGGACGGCGCAGGTGCCAGTCAGAGACGCCCTGATAAGCATGTCCGACGCGAAGCAACAGCGGGTCGTTCCACCATGCCGCCTCAAGCTGTAACCCGATCGGCAGACCGTCCCCGCTGAACCCACACGGCACCGACAGCCCCGGCAATTGCGCGAAAGCACCGGCATAGGTGTTGCGGGTGCAGCCCTTGGTCGCCTCGATCAAGGATTTATCCTCCTCAATCGGCGGCACCAGGGTCGGCAAGGTCGGCGACAGCAGGACATCGATCTCACCAAACAGCCGCGCCATATCCCCTTTCCAGGCCGCGCGCGCGCGCATGGCATTGGCGTAATCCACAGACGTGAACGTATGACCATGGGTCATCCGGTCATAAACACCCTTGGAAAACTTCTCCGGGTGGCTCTTCAGGCGCTCGGCGTGAAAAGCAAGGGCATCGGAGAAGATCATGATCGTCGCCCAATGCTGTATCTCCGAAGCGCCGGGGACATCGATTTCGATCAGCTTCGCTCCCAACCCCTCCAACACACCAGCGGCTTTTATCGTCGCGGCCTCGATGTCGGGATGAACGTCCTCGAAATAAAAGTTTCTTGGAACGCCGATACACACGCCCTCTATCCCATCGTTTAAAGACGGGAGAAAATTCTCCAACGGCCGATCTACCGTGTAGGGATCACGTGCGTCATGCCCGGCCATTACAGCGAACATTCTCGCGACATTGGAGACCGAACGCGCCATCGGACCAATGGTATCGAAACTCGCGCTGACTGGGGTTGAGCCATAATTTGGAATACGGCCATGAGTGGGCCTGAGACCGCTAATCCCGTTGATCGAGGCCGGCAGACGGACCGAGCCCACAGTATCTGAGCCTAGCGCACCAACGCACATATCAGCAGCGACCGCCGCGCCGGAACCACCGCTGGAGCCGCCCGGAATTCGCTCCAGCTTCCACGGATTGTGGCAGGGCGGCGAGACCGTGTTGTCAGAGCGGATGCCAAACGCAAATTCATGCATCGTCGCCTTCCCGACCATCACCGCGCCAGCGCGCATCAGCCGGTCAACCACCGGCGCGTTCTCGTTCGGCACATGATCGGAGAAGAACTCCGATCCGGCGGTGGTTCGCACGCCAGCGGTTGCAATATTGTCCTTGATGGCCAGCGGCATGCCGTGCAAAAGCCCCAGCCAGCGACCTTCCCGGGCGGCCTTGTCCGCCGCGTCGGCCTGGCGTAGCGCCTCGTCGGCGGTCACGGTGATCATAGCGTGGACCTTATCCTCATGCGCCTCAATAGCATCCAGACAAGCTTGGGTCGCGTCACGCGATTCGCTTTGATTGGCCATCTTCTCGTCTCCGGTTACGCGTCGATCGCTCTTGTTGGCACTGTCGGTTCCTTCAGGAATTTAGTTAACACCGCAACGACGACCGGCACCACCGCCATGGCCAGTAAGGTAGAGCGGTAATCACCCACAAGATCGAAAGCGATGCCCAACGGGAGCGGCCCGATCGAAGCTCCAACGACGCCGACCATCTGACCGACACCCTGAATGCTCCCCAGACGCCGACGACCGAAGTAGCGCGGCCACATATAGCCGAACAGGGTGATATTGAAGGCGTTGTTGACGCCAAATACTACGCCATACAGGAGAGCCGTCGGCAGATCCTTCACGAAACTCATTGCCAAAAGCGAGGCGCACAATGTCATCAGCGACGCAGCGAACACCCGGGGCGTTGGGAAACGATCGAGCGCGCGTCCGACAAAAGGTTGCGTGAAGACCGCCACGGCCGCTGAAAGCGGGAACATCCAGGCCGCGATCGATGGGCGCAAACCCTGATGTTCCAGGATCGGCACCTGAAAAAAATGCAACGCCGTGATCAGCATCGACATGGTGCAAAGCCCAGTCGCAATGATGTAGAAAGTCGAGGTATGCAGCGCCTCGCCGATCGACAAGCCGAAGCTGGCGCTATGACGATCCTCACCACCGTTCGCCGCCCCGAACACTTCGACACCGTCAGGCAATAATCCCAAGGTTTCCGGCTTGTTCTGTACAAAAAGTAGGACCAACGGCAACATCAACACCCAGGTCGACACTCCGATCCAGATCCATGCTTGGCGCCACCCCACATGTTCGATCAACCATTGGCTGGCCGGGGGATGGATCGCCATGGAAATCGCGAAACCCAACAGCATCAATCCCATCGCAAAACCACGTTTACGGCTGAACCAATGAGACAAAACGTTGGTGCTGTTCAACATCATCGATCCCTGGCCAAGGAACCGCAGCGCGCCAAAGCCAAGGCCAAGCCAAAGCAGGCCCGGTGCGAATCCAAAAGCAATGCAGGCGAAACCCAGGAGGACCACCACGGTGGTCATGGACTTGAGCGCGCCATGACGGTCAACGATCCGCCCCATCAGCGGCAACCCAAAGGCGGCGAACAAGGTAGCCAGCCCATAGGCTGAACTGATCTCGGTCTTACCGATTCCAAGGTCGCGCGAGATCGGCTCGATAAACACGCTAAAGATATGAGACTGCCCAGCGCCGCTGGCGAAAATACTGGCGCCCGCGACGACCAGGATCACCCAGCCGTAAAAAAAAT
>JAPKDN010000286.1 GCA_028822575.1 Alphaproteobacteria bacterium
GGCAGGAACAAAAATCGTTGCTGGTCCTGGGGCAGTGATTTGTACCCGCCGTCGACGACGGCTCGCTTGGCGATGGCCAGTACCTTGGCGTCTGATTCGTACATGCGCGCATTGTTGCGGAACATATTGCGCGAGAATTGGTCGAGCAGGATAACCAGGGCAAGGCAGGAGGCGGGGTCGGCCTCCCAGTGATCCATATCACCGGCTACCGCGGCCTCGTAGGCGGCGCCGAACCGGGACCGGATCGTCTCGTCGAAGACAGGGTTCTTCTCAAATTGCTGCTCGGGCTCGGTCTCCTCGAACCAGAAATTCAAAATATCCTTAACCGTCGCCATCTCACCCTTCCACGAAGTCAGGGGCGACGATATCCCAGCCACCGTTGTGGGTAAATGCACGTCGCGCGCCGTTGAAGACTGGACGTGAGCCTTTATCATCCCCATCTATCATACAAGCGTGCCAGAGTGGATATGCAGTGGAGGTCTTCATGATCAGAACGATTCTTACGGCCACCGGCCTCTCAGCCATGGTGATGCTGGCAGGATGCGTGACCGTCAACGAGACCTATACCGGTGTCGCCAATGAGTCCAAACGTGACTATCTGAAATATGCCAGCAGCGAGACACCGGTACTGGTGCGGGCCGTGAATTCTCCCTTCAGCGAGGGTGCGCTTCAAACGGCTGCCACGGCCGCCCGCCACGCCAAGGACGCGGTCAACGTTGGCACCGTAGAGTTCACCGAGGACGACACAGCGGCGGGGCAACCGCATTTCCGCGTAGTCATGCTCTATGATCCAGCAGTGAACGTGTCGGCCTATGACGTCTGCAAGGCCGACTCTGTGCCACCCATCGCCGTTCGATCCCCCGGCGAGCTTCGCATCCACAGCGTGTTCTGCTCTCGTGACGAGCCGTTGGCAGGAACGACCGTCGCGGGCCCAGCGCCTAAGAGCCTTGACGACGCAGCTTACGAGAAACTGGTCCAGATGGCCTTCACGAACATGTTTCCAACCAATGATCCAGAAGGCCCGAACGAGGGCCGCTTCCGGACAACCCTGCGGCTAGCTCCGACGATTGGCTTTCGGCTCAACCCATTCGAGGGCTTGTTCGACTAGGCGGTTATTGGATTGAGCGCAACGTGGAACGCAGAAAATTCAAACATGAATTTCTCTCTGATTCCTTGAGGCGAACCTGAATTCACAATTCGATCCAAGCCACGCACTGGCGTGATAATTGTTGATTTTGGTCTAACGCGTCGGCACCGGCTGATCGCCAGAATAGTCATAAAAGCCGCGACCCGTCTTGCGGCCAAGCCAGCCAGCCTCGACATATTTAACCAACAACGGGCATGGCCGATACTTGGAATCCGCTAATCCGTCATGCAGCACATGCATGACGGCCAAACAGGTATCCAAACCGATGAAATCCGCCAGTTGCAGCGGCCCCATTGGATGGTTCGCGCCAAGCCGCATGGCGGTGTCGATCGACTGCACGCCGCCGACACCCTCATAAAGGGTATAAACCGCCTCGTTGATCATCGGCAGCAGGATGCGGTTGACGATGAATGCCGGGAAATCCTCAGCCACTGCCACGGTCTTACCAAGCCTTTCGGCAAGCTCGTTGACGGCTAGGAACGTGTCCTGATCCGTCGCAATGCCCCGGATTAGCTCCACCAGCTGCATCAACGGCACCGGGTTCATGAAATGCATGCCGATGAACTTGCCGGGGCGATCGGTGACCGCCGCTAAACGCGTTATCGAGATCGACGAGGTGTTGGTAGCGATCAGGGCCGTTTCCGACAAATTAGGGACCAACGCCCGTAAAATTTCACGTTTGATCCCTTCATTTTCCGTCGCGGCCTCGATGACAAGGTCGCTGTTGGAAAACGCAGCGTAGTCCTGGCCCGTCCCGATCCGAGCCATCGCCTGGGTCACATCCACGTCGGCGATTTTACCGCGGCTGGCCTGGCGGGCCAAATTACGCTCGATCGTCGAAAGCGCGTCCGAAAGCGCGGTTTCCTGAACGTCGAATATTTGAACATCAAGACCGGCCATCGCGCAGACATGCGCTATGCCGGAACCCATCTGCCCGGCGCCGATGATGCCGACACGCTGGATCATTTTTAACTCCCGTTGGCGGCACGCTTGGAAGGGCGGCCGCCCGGATCCGGTTGTTAAGAGCCGAAACCCTGTTTGCCGAGTTCCTCGTCCAGCTCCGGCACAGCCTTGAACAGATCGGCTACCAGACCGAAATCGGCAACCTGAAAGATCGGCGCTTCCTCATCCTTGTTGATCGCAACGATGACCTTGCTGTCCTTCATGCCGGCGAGATGTTGAATCGCACCGGAAATACCCACGGCGATATACAGATCCGGCGCCACCACCTTACCGGTCTGACCTACCTGATAGTCATTGGGTACATAGCCAGCATCGACGGCGGCACGGGAGGCGCCAACGGCGGCACCGAGCCTGTCGGCGACAGCTTCTATTATTGGGAAGTTCTCACCGGACTGCATGCCACGGCCCCCGGAAATCACGATCTGGGCCGAGGTCAGTTCTGGACGTTCCGAGGAGCTGAGTTCCGAGCCGATATAGCTAGAAAGACCGGAATCGCCCTTGCCTTCCACGGCTTCGATCGCCGCCGAGCCACCTTCCGCAGCAACCGCCTCAAAAGCGGTGGTGCGAACAGTAATTACCTTCAGCGTGTCCGATGACTTTACCGTCGCCATGGCGTTCCCAGCATAGATCGGACGAACGAAGGTATCAGCATCCACGACTTCGGAAATCTCTGAGATCTGTTGCACGTCAAGCAACGCTGCGGCGCGCGGCATCACATTTTTGCCCTCAGCCGTAGCCGGCGCCACCACGTGGCTGTAATCACCGGCGAGGGAGACCACTAGATTGGCGACGTTCTCGGCAAGACCATTTGCGTATTCAGCGGAATCCGCGACAAGCACCTTGGAAATACCAGCGACCTTGGCCGCCTGCTCACCAACACCCGCGCAGCCGCTTCCAGCCACCAGGATATTGATGTCGCCACCAATTGCCTGCGCGGCCGCCGCCGCGTTCAAGGTCGCAGGCTTGAGTTCTAAATTATCGTGTTCGGCGACGATCAGCGTAGTCATCTCAAATCACCTTCGCGACATTGCGTAGTTTCTCCACCAACTCGGCGACGTTCTCAACCTTGACGCCAGCCTCGCGCTTCGGCGGCTCGACAACCTGAAGCGTTTCCAAACGCGGGCTTGGGTCCACGCCCAGATCCGCCGGCGACATCTGATCGATCGGCTTCTTCTTCGCCTTCATGATGTTCGGTAACGACGCATAGCGCGGCTCGTTCAGACGCAGATCCGTAGTTAAAACGGCGGGCAGCTTCAAGGTGATGGTCTCTAAACCGCCATCAACCTCGCGAGTCGCCTTCAGGTCGCCATCTCCAATCTCAAGGTTGGAGATGAAAGTCGCCTGCCCCCAGCCCAGCAACGCAGCCAGCATCTGGCCAGTCTGATTGCAGTCATCATCGATCGCCTGTTTGCCGACGATGATCACCGACGGGCCTTCCTTATCGGCGATCGCCTTCAACATTTTTGCAACTGCCAGCGGCTCCACATCACCGTCGTGCAGGACATGGATACCCCGGTCGGCGCCCATGGCGAGCGCTGTGCGGATGGTCTCCTGACACTGCTGCACACCTATTGACACCGCGATTACCTCCTCAGCCTTGCCGGCCTCGCGAATACGGATCGCCTCCTCGATGGAAATTTCATCAAACGGGTTCATGGACATCTTTACGTTAGCGAGTTCCACACCCGTCTGCTCGGCTTTGACCCGGACTTTAACGTTGTAGTCGATGACCCGCTTCACGGGCACGAGCACCTTCATGGCGACTCCGCGAATTCAATGTGAAAAAGACCCTTTTACAAGGCTCACCCCGTCTTAGGAGAGCATTGCCGACCTGTCAAGCATCAGCCGCGTCAATGGCCACCATATGAGCAATTGAGAGAGCCAGCCGAGGAGGTATTACGACGTCACTATCGGTTCTGACCAGGCACCCAAAGTACATCTCCCGCGCCTTTATCGTTTACATGTCGCGCCAGCACGAACAGATGGTCGGAAAGTCGATTGATATACTTCACCGCCAGCGGATTGATCGTTTCGGTCTCCGCCAATCCGGTGATATCGCGCTCGGCCCGACGAGCCGCCGTACGCGCGTGGTGCAGCTGTGCCGCCAACTCCGAACCACCGGGCAAGATAAATGAAGATAGCGGCGCGAGGTCGGCATTCATCGCATCGATCTCCGCTTCCAGACGATCGACTTGCTCTTGCACCACCCGCAATGGCGGATATTTCGGATTTTCCCGCTCCGGCGTGCAGAGATCCGCGCCAAGATCGAAGAGATCGTTCTGGATCCGCGCCAGCATCACATCGACCTCGCCGGTGGCGCGAAGGCGCGCAATGCCAAGCACCGCGTTGGACTCATCTACCGAGCCATAGGCGGAGGGGCGAGCCGAATGTTTCGCGACCCGCGCGCCATCGCCCAGCGACGTTTGTCCAGCGTCTCCGCCTCTTGTATAAATTTTCGTCAGCTTGACCACCGAACCGCCCTCTGTCCTTGACCCAGATTAATCGTTGGCGAGCGCCATCAAAATCACCACCAGCAGAACCGCTATACCTTGAAACAACACCCTATAGCGCATGAAAACATTTGAACGTTGGGGAGCGTTCTCGCCGCCACGCGCAAAGGAAACCAAGCCGGCCGCCAGAGTCCCAAAGACCAGCACCAGGGAGACGACGAGAAGAGCGATCATATAACCATCCATTCGAGGGATATAACCCCGAGGCGCACCGCCCGCAATCGGAACCACGCCCGGATGGTCTCAAAAACTACACAAAGTGCATCTGCTTTCAACAAATCGCCACATCTGTTACTGGGTTATTGTCAGATCGCTTTTTGTGACGATGCGGCGATAACCCTCACGCGCGCGAGCGCTGCGAAATAGTCCGATCCCGATGCGG
>JAPKDN010000287.1 GCA_028822575.1 Alphaproteobacteria bacterium
GCTGGGCCGCAGCCGCCCGTGAAATCGAACCGGGACTATACGAACAAATTGAAGATTGGCGAGCCAACCGCCTAACGTCGGCCGCGCGGATAACCGCAGGCCACCGCGACCTGCTCGCGTTACCGCCGGACTGACGGACTAGCCGCTCTGTCTTAAATCACAGTCGAAAAGCACATCTCCACCGAGCTGATGAACTCGCGTCGCGGGACGATAGCCCTCGTCGACCCGATCGATCGCCGGCAGATCAAGTCCCAGACGACCCGACCCCAAGATTAAGGGCGCCACCATGATGTGCAGCCGATCGATCAGACCAGCGGCCAGGAACCGGGATACGGTATGCGCACCACCCTCGACCAGAACCGTATTCAGCCCCCTTTCCCTCAGGCTAGCAAGGATTTTCGCTGGCGAAATTCCGTCTTTTCCCGATGCCAGTTCAATCCGCTCATGACCCACAATTGGTTCAACGCCAGCCCCCCGGTTGGTTACCAATAGGCACGGTGCGCCTCCATCGCTCATAACCTTACTGGTAGTCGGCACCCGCCCCGTCGGGTCTATGATCACGCGAACCGGGTCCGGTCCCTCGATCCCGCGGCGTGTGGAGAGGCTAGGGTTGTCGAGCACCGCGGTCGAAGCGCCAACGATCACCCCGTCCACCAAGGCCCGAAGTCGGTGCAGATGATCCAACGCCTTGGGCCCATTGATATAGTGAGAGTGGCCAGAGAGCGTCGCGATACGCCCGTCCAGACTTTGGCCGATTTGTCCGATTACCAAGGGCCCGTCCAAAGCCGCGGCCACAATGCCAGCGTAGCATTCGCCCTGGAGTGGGTCTATGAACCCGGCGATTGTGCGCTCCAACGCCGCGCGGGGTGAATGATGTTCCTCCTCCTCAACCTCCAAGCTCTCGGCGCGGGCAATCGCGGAGAATTCCAGCAGGCGGTGCCACGCGCCTTCGAAAATCTCGGTCACGCCTGGTCCTTCCCAATTGGCCAATTCATCTCCGCAACATCCCGCAGTAGATCCGCCAAGCTGGACCCAAGATGGTTGAGCAATGCCTGGCCCAGTTTCGCGCTCGCCCCCGCCGCGTTCCCAGTAACACCAGCGACGTTTAAATCCTCAGCAAGCCATCCGATTCCAATCCCCGGGCCTTCCGCCGAGAGCCCTTGGGAATCCGTGACAATATCACGATCGGCGGATTGAAAATTCTGGGCCTGTTCCATCCGCACCAAATCCGGCCGAATGACCAGCATCAGAGAGGTTTCCACCAACCCGCCATGCAGTCCGTATCTCAATTCATCCTCGTCCACCAAACCGTCGGGTGTACCCAATCCGAAAATATTTGCCCGGACCACTAACATTCCTTGTTCGCGGCGCGATCGCACGGCGATTTGATCGACAACACCAGGCTGCCCCCCGTGGGTGTTGAATAGAACAAGCTTCCGGACACCCGACCGAGCCACCGATGAGGTGATGGCGCCCCAGGTACCGAGTGCGATTTCAGGCTCCATCGACAAAGTGCCAGGAAAGCTCTCGTGCTCGGGACTGACGCCGATGCGCTGGGTCGACAGCCTGAGGACGGGGACCGCATCACTCAACCACGCGCCTGTAGCATCGATCACCGCGTCACAAATCATAGCGTCGGTTCCCAGCGGCAGATGCGGGCCATGTTGTTCGACAGCGGCCAACGGTAGCAACGCAATCGCGTCTCCCGGCGCGCACAAATCCTCCGTCGTGAGGCTTTCCCAATCGATCATCGCCATTAAATAAAGCTCTCCCTGGCCCGGGACCGAACGATCATCACTAGTCCGACTCTAGCTTACCGGTCGAAGCCACTTTGCGCATCCGGCTTCTGCCTTAGCGTGGCGCCAAAATCGATTCATAAGGGCGTTCTCGGCACGGGTCGAGCTCCGAGTCGACAGGTAACACGGCGCCGATCGAAGGAAGGGCGGCGCGGATCAGACGCTGTGTTGGGGTCGAAATAGGCGATACCGTCGGCCCGGTGGTCCAACACGACGATGTACAACGCGACCGTCGTCGCCTTCCTACGCCCGCAAAACTAATTTGATGGCTTCACGACCACCAAGGCAAATCAGGCATGCTCCGGCGCTCCAAAACGGGCTCCCAGCCTCGCCAGAATGACCGCGACACGTCTTATGGAAACCCAGGCATCGCGACATTCAAACAGCACCTGGCGCAAACGTCCGTTCGAAGAGTTGACATACAAATACAGCGTACCCGACGCATCCAAACGTTAAATGCTCATATCAATGAGTTTCGCTTGAACTAGGCTAAAACTCAGAGGCGAGTCGAAAGATCTTGGCGGTGGATCCAAGGCCCGTAACGCCAAACGATCCATGCCAACCGTAATTCCCGGCGGCAGGAGCGAAATCGGGTCCGCGGCGGATGCCCACCACGGCGCGAAAGTGAGCCCCAGTCCGACCATTAAAAATATGTTCATTCCACCACAATTTCGTGCGGCCCCGCGCGCGTCGTCACGACCATCCCGTCGATTGATTGCAAAAACATGACACCAGTCCACGGCATTGGCTTTAGAATTTGGAATAGCCACTTCAAACCCAGCACAAGCCACCCCAATATGCATGCAAGGTGCTTGTGATTAATCGGAGGTGGGTCAAGACGATCATTAGCGCTAATATAAGTGAAAAATGCGGGGACCAGCGCCGCACGATAAACCTGACATTGGAATATGAAGGTCAGGCCTTCGTGGTTGCAGACGCCAGCCTCAATGGCATCGTGATCTAAAGGGTATGCTGCACTTTCCCAACCGGCTCGGATGGTGCCGCCAGTATGGAAGCCCACGAGGAATAAACTGGAAAATGACAGGAAGTATCCTTACACGTCGTCCGCGATGGCTCGCGCGCATGGCGCGTCACCTTCCGTTGTTAAAAATGGACGACGCCTGCTTCACAAACCTGAGGCGCTTACTGAAAGGCTGCAGCAGGTCCTAGCCACTATAGCGGCACGAGCGCTCGCAGCGCCCTTCCGGTGTTGATATACTATCTTCTAGCGTGCCGCCGAGTTTCTTGATCTCGGCGGTCAAGGCCCGCTGGGTAGGAATTTCATGAGGAACAGTGACGCGACTTGGCGGGATCTTGAGAGGCACGCGGCTGATATCAGATCAGTTTCGTTGAACCAACTATTCGCCGAGGACTCGGAAAGATTTGAGTCCTTTTCGGTCCAGCTTGATGACCTTCTGGTCGATTTTTCCAAAAACCTCGTTTCGCGCGAAACCATGTCGCTGCTCCAGGACACTGCGACGTTGAGCGATTTACCCGCCCGGCGAGATGCGACAATGGCCGGCGACGTCGTCAATATCTCAGAAAACCGGGCAGCTTTGCATTCCGCGCTTCGAGCGCCCCGAGACGCGGTTGTTCGGGTCGATGGGCATAACGTGATCCCGGACGTCCATTTGGTCCTCGACCGCTTTTGCGCCTTCGCCGACGGCGTGCGCTCTGGGACTATCACTGGCATCTCTGGCGAGGCATTTCGCGACATCGTCCATATCGGTATCGGCGGCTCCGTTCTCGGGCCGGAGATGATCACCCAGGCCCTGGCGCCGTATCATCACGACCGCGCTCGAGTGCATTTCGTCAGCAACGTGGACGGCGCACACCTGCATGATACCATGAAGATACTGGCCCCCTCGACCACGCTTTTTCTGATCGCTTCTAAAACCTTTATAACCCAGGAAACCATGCTGAACGCCGCTTCGGCACGGCGCTGGGTCACAGAAGCGCTGGGCGAAGCGGCGGTCGCCAATCACTTTGCGGCCCTGTCAACGAATAGCGAGAAGGTCGCCGCTTTTGGGATATCTAAGGACCGAGTCTTTGGCTTTTGGGAATGGGTTGGTGGGCGTTACTCATTATGGTCGTCGATAGGCCTGCCTATCGCCATCGCCATCGGCTCGGACCGTTTTAAGGAGTTACTAGCAGGCGCCCGGCGAATGGATATACATTTCGCAGACGCGCCCTTAGCCGAAAACATACCCGTCATCCTGGGGCTGATCGGAGTTTGGTACCGATCGATCCTGGGTTATGCCTCCAGCGCGGTCATCCCCTATGACCAGCGTCTAGCCCGTCTAACCGCGCATCTTCAGCAGGTCGACATGGAGTCCAACGGCAAATCCACCCGCGACGATGGCGCGCCGGTGACCACCGCGACCGCTGGCGTTCTTTGGGGCGAAGCCGGCACCAATGTTCAACATTCCTTCTTCCAATTACTGCATCAGGGAACGGACATCGTGCCATGCGATTTCCTGGTGGCGGCTCGTCCACACGAAGACATGCCCGGCCATCATGATATGCTGTTGGCCAATTGCCTGGCGCAATCCCAGGCCCTGATGACGGGTCGATCGATCAACGAGGCCGAAGCCCTTCTGCTTGAACAAGGCGTCGACGCCGCCAAGGCCAAGGCACTCGCGCAGCATCGAAGCTTTGCCGGCAACCGGCCCTCAACGACGATCCTGTACCGTCAACTGACCCCGCGCACACTCGGCATGCTGATCGCGATGTACGAACACAAGGTCTTCGTCCAAGGGACGCTTTGGGGCATCAACAGCTTTGATCAAT
Organism: Alphaproteobacteria bacterium; assembly: GCA_028822575.1. The sequence goes on from JAPKDN010000287.1 coordinate 4,587, forward strand.
CGGGCGTGGAGCTTGGCAAGGAGCTCACGAACCGATTACTTCCCGCGATCCGAGGCCAAAAGGCCGACACGTCAACGGACACCTCGACCCTTGGTCTACTCGACGCGCTAAAGCGCCTGGGCGCCGACTGAACAGCGCGTGTCTATCGATGATGCGATCAACCGGGCGCTCGCCCTGCATCAGCCCAGCGCGCTTGACGCGACCGAGCAAAATTACCGCGCTATCCTCAAAACCAATCCAGACCAAAGCCAGGCACGTCATCTCGTGGGCGTTGTGGTGCACCAACGCGGCGAGACGGCCAAGGGCGCGGCCCTGATTAAAAGCGCCTCGGTGCAAGCGCCAGAGCACGCTATTTTCCTCGCCAACCTTTCAACCCTTTTGATTGCCCTGACGGACGCGAC
>JAPKDN010000288.1 GCA_028822575.1 Alphaproteobacteria bacterium
AGAAGCAAGTCTGGCGGGCTGATGATGCGACCTCTCAAAACGCTCGTGATTGTGACAGGCTTAATCGGCTCGGCTGGCGCTGTGCGGGCCGATGATTTTGATAAAGGCTATGTGGCTTATAAAGTTGGTGACTATGCGGAAGCAGTGAAGTGGTTTCGCAAGGGAGCTGAGCAGCGAGATGCGCACGCTCAGATACGTCTTGGCAACATGTACGACAAGGGCGAAGGCGTCACTTAGGATGATGCTGAAGCGGTGAAGTGGTATCGCAAGTCGGCTCAGCAGGGGTTAGCGATTGCGCAGTTCAATCTTGGTCATATGTTTCGCAAGGGGCCTGTCACCATCGGTAGAAACTGGTTCGGCCAACACCGAAGTACCGGCAGGTCTTGCCCACATCGCCGGGTAACTCAGCGTGCTCAAGAACACGCAACTTGTGACGGATCGCCTGCTGATCGTCTGTCATCGAACACACCCTCCTTTTCCAAAACGGAGATTATCAAAGGTGTCTCGATGCATCGTACAATCCTACAGAAGATCTCGATCCGGCGGGCAACGTCCGATTGGGGGGGCGAAACCGCTCGAAATGTCGAGAGGCCAAAATGTCCACGATTTATTTTACTGTTTACTATCAGCGCTATAGAGCTCTATCCCGGATCATTTCTAGCCATAATGTCGATTATAGGATTGAAATGTCGAAATAAGAATAGTACTGTGTAGTTACATCAGGTGCGGAAACTCGCCCTCGGGTTGTTGTTTTCGGTTGGACGGTGGCTTTCGCTCTTAATCTATCGCGTGAAATATTAGAACGCCCGGCGGCCGTCGTTTTCACCTTGCCCGCCTCGGCGAAGCTCCTGGGGAAGTAACGAGGTCGCGCGAGCGCGGATGGGTTCACGGCCCCTCCGCTAGCCATGTCATGACCTGCCAAAATCGCGGCGGACGCCATCCCCGGTGTACTAGCTCGGCAAATCGACGGCTCGAACAGGGATATTCAAGATGGATAATTTGAATATAAGCACCGAGAACGCGGAGCTTGAACTCAATTCGCAAATGTACAGCAGTAATCCCTTGGGTGATCGCGAAACCGACCTGTATCGCGGCGAATACATAATATCGTTCGTCGAGAAGTGGGATGAGCTTATTGATTGGACCGCGCGCGGCGAAAGCGAAGGCCAGTTCTTCATCGACGTGCTTCGCGCCCGAGGCAAGGACTCCGTCCTCGACGTTGCGTGCGGCACGGGATTTCACTCCGTACGTTTGCGAGATGCAGGTTTCAATGTCACCTCGACGGACGGTTCCGCTGCGATGCTAGCCAAGGCGTTCGCGAACGCTCAGTCGCGAGGACTAATCCTAAATACCGTGCAAGCTGACTGGCGGTGGCTGAATCGCGAAATACACGGGAAGTATGACGCCATCATATGTCTTGGCAATTCATTCACTCACCTCCACACGGAAACCGACCGCCGCCGGGCATTGGCCGAATTCTACGCCGCGCTCAAGCACGATGGCATTTTGATCCTCGATCAGCGAAATTACGATGCGATCCTGGATGAAGGGTATTCGTCCAAGCACAAATACTATTACGTCGGAGATCAGGTATCGGCGGAGCCTGAGTATGTTGACGACGGGCTCGTACGCTTCAAATACAGTTTCCCCGACGGCGCTGAGTACACGTTAAACCTATGTCCGATTCGAAAGAACTACGTGCGGCGCTTGCTATCGGAAGCCGGTTTCCAACGCGTCAAGACCTATGGGGATTTTCAGGAAACATATGCCGACGACGCTCCCGATTTCTTCGTCCATGTGGCCGAGAAATCGGACCTGAATGTTACGCGCTGGGGAGGCGCGGCACGCGGGGCCGACATCCGAGAAATTGCGGAGGACTACTACGACGGTGATGACGCGGATACGTTCTACAGCATGGTCTGGGGTGGTGAAGACCTCCATATCGGTATTTATGAAAACACGGTCGACATTCGCGATGCTAGTGCGGAGACCGTCGACCGCATGACAGCGCTTCTGACAAATTTTGATGAGGGAACCAACATTTTGGACATCGGGTCGGGCTATGGCGGCGCGATGCGCCGTGTCGCGCGACGGTTTGGAAATAGGGCAACCTGTTTGAACCTCTCCGAAATCCAGAATGATACCAACCGCCTGAAAACCCGCCGGGCTGGGCTAGCCGACAACATTCGGGTGGTTCACGGCGTATTCGAAGACATTCCAGAGCCGAATGCCACGTTTGATGTGGTTTGGAGCCAGGATGCGATCCTCCATTCCGATCAGCGCGATCGCGTTCTCGGTGAGGTATTCAGAGTGCTGAAACCCGGTGGGCACTTCGTCTTCACCGACCCAATGCAGGCCGATGATGTCCCCGATGGGGTGCTACAGCCGGTCTACGATCGGTTGCAACTGAGCAGCCTGGGGTCGTTACGGTTCTACCGTGAAGCGGCTCGTGCGATCGGGTTGGAGTTGGTCTCGCAGACCGACATGACCGACCAGTTGCGAATCCATTACGACCGCGTTCGCGAAGATTTGGTCGCTAACTATGACCGCGTTCGCGAGAGCGGCGCGTCGGCCGAATACCTGGATAAGATGATCGTCGGACTGGAGAACTGGGTTCGCGCCGCCGACGCCGGCTATCTGTGCTGGGGTATCCAACTTTTCCGAAAACCGTAATGATGCCGGCTTTCTGGCGTTTCCGCATCCATGAACCTTGGGTTGGTGCAAATTTCGACAAACCCACGTCCGGCGATCGACCGTTGGGCAACTGAAAGACCTCGCGCGGAAATCCGATCGAGGTTTTTAGGGTCGAGTCCACGATGGCTGGTTGGCTGGCGAAAGGCTGTTCGATTACGTAGTAACCCTGTTCCGAGATACCGAGGCGACGCCGGATCCGATCTACGGCAAACTCTGTTTCATGGATCTCGTGGTGTCCGTCATCCTTGTGACCGGATCGGTTGGAGTTCCAGTTCTATCGCGCGTTATAGCACGGGTAAAAACCTGTTTTGGTCCGGAAAATGTCCCGGTAAGGCGCGTTGCAAGACGCTGGCGGCGTCGATCACATAGGTATCGCCCGCCATCGGATAACGTTGCGCCGAATTCAAGTAGACGGCGATCCCTGGCAGGTCCAGAACTTGCGCGTGCAACGTGGCCAACAAAGGGGTGCCCACAAGGAGGTCCGGTGCCCATTCGAGATATCCAGTCAACGCCTCGGCGAGGACGACATCGGCGAACGTCAGGCGCGCGCCAGCGCAAAACCCCGTACCGGTCTTCGCCAACCGTGATTCGAACACCGGGCCGAATTTCCCGAACCGCCCCCTGAGCGATTCCACGGCGGCTTCGGTCGTCGGTTGAAACGCCGCCTGTATCGAGGTCTCGGCGAAATCCGCGACGGCGCCGGCGATCATATCGCACCACAGCGCGTCCGCGTCGGTCTCACCATAATAACCGCCACGACGCGCCAGATAACGAATCATCGCGCTGGATTGGTTCAGGTTAAGTCCGTCGATTTCCAGAAGTGGCATCTGATCGAAGGGCAGCTTGCCGGTCGCCCGCAACGCGGCCAACGCTTCCGGTGATTCGATCGCCACATTTTCAAAGCGGATCTGGTTTACCGCCAACATCCACCGGCATGTTTCCGCCCGCTCCCGGCCTTTGAAGTAATGAAGTCGCGTTGTGTCGGTTTTTAGCCCTTAGGTTTTTAGCGAATAAACTGCTTTACGAAATCGGCGCCAAGGCCAACGTTTTCGAAATGGGCGCGACACATGTCAATTTTGGTGAAGACGTCTTCGTATCCCAAATGTTTGCCATGGGGGTCGACATATTACATCACTCCGTTGACCTGGAAGTAGGTGATCATTTCGTCGACATCGTCCGGCACCACCAATGTGTGGGTCTCGCCCGGCGGTTCATATACGTAGCCGCCCTCTTCTGCGACCCAGTCATGTTTGAAATAGTGCCAATGCCCCTCCAGCACGAAACCATGCGCCGGGCGCTATGACGAGAACTTGGTCTCTATCAGTCTGGGACGATAACATCCAATGAAGAAACCAATTTCATATGCCCGCCACCAATTTCCGCAGATCGTCATCCAGCACGCGGTCTGGCTTTATCTTCGGTTCAATCTAAGCCTGCGTGACGTCGAAGACTTAATGGCCGAACGTGGTGTCGGCGTGAGTTACGAGACGGTTCGTCGCTGGGTCGCGCGATTTGGGCCCGCGTACGCAAAGCGCCTTCGTGTGAAGCGACCGAGAGCGGACGACCGATGGCACCTGGATGAGATGTTCGTGTCCATCGGCTGTCGACGAATGTACTTGTGGCGCACCGTCGATGCCGAGGGAGAAGTTCTCGACATCCTCGTGCAACCGCGTCGCGGCAAGCGCGCTGCTCTCAAACTGATCCGCAGCGTACTCAAGAAACAAGGCACTGTCTCGGCGTCGATCACCACCGACAAACTCAGATCCTATGGTGCGGCGTTCCGAGACCTTGGGCTCCAGCACCTCCATGTGACCGGAGGGCAATTAAACAATCGCGCCGAGAACTCCCATCAACCGAGAACGATCGTGGATCGGTTCCAGGGATCCAGGAACAACGCAAAAATTCCTCTCCGTTCATGCCGCTGTATACAACACCTTTAACCTTCAACGTCATTTGATCCCACCACATCGAATGAAGCTCTATCGAGCTGCGGCTTTGGCTCAATGGCGCCGCGTAGTCGGTGTCCCATGAAACGGTCGACCCGTCTGTCGTTGTTCGACCGCGACCCAATGATGTGACAATGCCAGTGGGACCGCTGAAGTGGTATCGCAAGGCGGCTAAGCAGGGGTGTCCCATACAAGACATCCGCCCCATACCCATTTCCATAGGCATTCCCAATAAAAGCCATTCAACGTTTATCTGGAAACTTTTTTGCAAGTAGTCAATCCGTTGGGGATTTGTAACTTGCTCCTTCCGCCATAGTAGCTGCCGCTACAACATCTGAGCCA
>JAPKDN010000289.1 GCA_028822575.1 Alphaproteobacteria bacterium
AAAATACCTAGAATCTCGAGCCGTACGGACCGGACAGCCAGGTCGATCTTTTCGCCTTTCACGGACAAGAGAAGCGCGCCTAACACCTGTTTGTACTTCTGAATAGGCACCGCCACCGTTAAGATCAGCTCACCGCTTTCTGTTGCGCGGGCTGTTTGTACCATGGTTCCGCGCAGAGCTTGAATGACTTCAGGATAGGTGATCGCGTGTTGTCTGATGGGTTCCCGATAGAGCGGTAGACCGCTTCGTCTCGGTAGCCAATTGACGACCCAGTCGTACATTCTCTCGGTTAATTGACGTATATAGCGATTGGCGGATGGCGGCGGCAAGGGGCGGATAACAACAAGGCCACCAGGTCGACCGAGCCGAAGACTATCGGCAATTATGCCGCCATCCGCACTGAAGACTCTGGCGCGTGTCGTAAGAATGTTCGAAGAACGACGCACCATTTGGCGAACCAAATTGGGTGAAAGCCCTGGACTAGCGGTGCGTTCGCGTTCCACTGCGAGTTCCCCGACGGCGCGAGCGAATAGATTGGCCTGGTGGGAGACGGCTTCGAGCTCCGCTTGGATCAGACTGTTCTGATACCGGTCCAGATAAAGGACACCCACGAAAAGGATAGCGACGGCGAATAAATTGATCGCAAGAATTCTCAGAGTAAGGCGCGAAAATTTTCGCCTGATTCCTTGTTGACTTCCCGCGTTGGCTGGCCGGGCCGAGGCGCTGGTTGAGAACGACTTCGCTTCATCGTCCTCTGCCGTGGGGCCAAATTCCGACCCTAAGCCCATATCTCCGCCATGCCTTTCATTCGAGTTATGGGGTCGTGGACAAAGAGACTGATAGATCGCGATAGCGGTACCCGACACCGTAAAGCGTCTCTATTTGTTCGAATTCTGGATCCGCTAATTTAAATTTCTTACGCAGGCGTTTGATGTGGCTGTCGATTGTCCGATCATCTACATAAATCGCGTTCCCATACGCGGCGTCCATCAATTGGTCACGATTCTTGACGTGACCCGGGCGATTGGAGAGTGATTTTAATATCAGGAACTCCGTTACAGTAAGAGCAACCTGTCTGCCTTTCCAAGTACAAAGGTGACGCGATCCGTCCAAGATCAAATAGCCTCGTATAATGGTGGTGTCTGACTTTGGGTTGGTCTCATCTTGGTTTAAGTCCTGGCGCCTGAGAAGCGCGCGAATGCGCTCGATTAACAAGCGTTGGGAAAAGGGCTTCTTGATATAGTCGTCGGCGCCCATTCGCAGGCCAAGGACTTCGTCGATTTCATCATCTTTCGAGGTAAGAAAAATGACCGGCATATTGGAATCACGGCGCAGGCGGGTCAGGACCTCCATGCCATCCAGTCGAGGCATTTTTATGTCCAGCACCGCTAGATCCATTTTGCCTTGGCTCAGGCCCCGCAATGCCTCTTCGCCATCCTTGAAGGTGTGGACGGTGAAACCCTCGGCTTCGAGGGCCATGGAAACCGACGTTAGGATGTTTTGGTCATCGTCAACCAGGGCTATTGTGTTTCCCATGGCAAGTTGCTCCTCGCATTTACCCGTGTACGATATGGGTGTACGTGTGCAATTTGGCGAACTTATGGCCTGATTGTGGCAAAATTTCCATGCTTGTGGCGTCGTGCGCGAGTGACAACCTACATCCTATAGGAAAGCCGCGAATCTGTCGCTAGTTCATGAAAGTTAATAGACCAATGAGTGATGACCCGAGGCCAGACCCGAGCGCGATCGTCCGCCGGTTGATTCGGTCCAGGGACCGTGCGGTGCTTTCGACTCTCCAAAGCGACTCTCTAGGTTGGCCGTATGGCTCGCTGGTTCTGGTCGCGTGCAAACATGACGCGACGCCGCTTCTTTTCATCTCTGATCTCGCGGAACATACGCGCAATATCAAGCTCGATCCGCGTGTTTCGCTCCTGTTCGATGGTACGCAGGGTCTTGAAGACCCTCTGACGGGCGCTCGCGCCACGATAATGGGGCATGCTTCGGTCAATGAAGACCCGGCCACGCGAACGCGCTTCCTGGCGCGCCATCCCGCTGCCGAGCTCTACGCGGGGTTCGCAGACTTTCATCTATATAGTATCGCCGTGATACGCGCACACGTCGTTGCCGGCTTCGGTTGGATCGATTGGGTCGATGGTCAGGACGTTCGACTGGCCTCCAACAAAGCGCTCAAGGAGCAGGAATTCGATATCGTCGCGCACATGAATGATGATCACGCGGACGCGATTCAAACCCTTGCGCGTCGGTTGCTTGGCCTTGGCGGGGGAGAGTGGAGGATGACGGGCTGTGATTCTGAGGGCTTGGACCTGCGACTCGGGGGGGGAACCGCGCGACTCGACTTCGAAAACTTGGCCAAGGATGCGTCCGACGCACGTGTTGAATTGATTCGACTTGTCAAGCGAGCCCGTAGTGTGCAGCCCAACTCGTAACCTTGAATATAGTTCCCTGAATTTCGCCTGTTGATTTTTGGGTGACAATACGCAATCAAACTACCACGCGTAGATCGCGGGCGGCGCGGACTACGCGTCGGGTTTAAGAAAATTCGGGTGGAGGACGCTGTGGCGAATCCGGCGAGGCCGATGGGCCAGGACGATCTGAAAACGCATGGCCTGTTCAATCCGGCCTCGGTGCATTGGAATCTAAGCGCACCGGCACTTTATCAAGAAGCGGTTCGACGCGGAGAGGGCGTGGTGACCGCGGGCGGCGCGTTAACGGTGAATACCGGAGTTCACACTGGCCGCTCGCCGAAGGACAAGTACATTGTCGACACCCCAAGCGTGCACGACAAGGTGAATTGGGGCGGGGTGAACAAACCGGTCACCTCCCAGATTTTTGACATGATGCACCAACGCGTCGCGGCCTATCTCCAAGGTCGCGACATTTTCGTTCAGGACTGTTTCGCAGGCGCGGATCCCGACCATCGCCTGAAGGTGCGAGTGGTGACGGAATCGGCATGGCCAAATCTATTCGCCCAGAACATGTTCATCCGCCCGACGGCAGAACAAAAGGTTGGGTTCGATCCAGATTTCACGATCCTCCATGCCCCTGGGCTGCAAGCGCGCGGCGCCGAGGACGGTTTGAATTCGGAAACGTTTGTGATCGTCAATTTCGATCGCAAGATGGTGGTTATAGGAGGAACCCATTATGCCGGTGAGATCAAAAAATCCATCTTCGGGATTTTGAACTTCCTGCTGCCTGACCGCGGCGTGATGCCGATGCATTGCTCCGCCAATGTCGACGCCGGAGGCGATGCCGCGATTTTCTTTGGCCTTTCCGGAACCGGGAAAACCACGCTGTCGGCTGATTCTAACCGAATTCTTGTTGGTGACGACGAGCATGGCTGGTCGTCGAACGGGGTGTTCAATTTCGAAGGCGGTTGCTACGCCAAGGTAATCAATCTGTCGGCGGCGGCCGAACCGGAGATCTACGCGACGACTCATCGTTTCGGCACGGTGCTGGAAAACGTTGTGTTTGATCCGGCGACAAGAGCTCTTGATCTGTTCGACGGTAGCCTCACGGAAAACACAAGAGCGTGCTATCCGTTGGATTTCATCGATAACGCGAGTGCCACTGGCATGGCCGCGCACCCAAAGAACATTATCATGCTGACCGCCGACGCTTTCGGCGTACTGCCCCCAATCGCGCGGTTGTCGCCGGAACAGGCGATGTACCACTTCCTGTCCGGGTATACGGCGAAGGTCGCCGGGACCGAAAAGGGCATGGGCAGCGAGGCTGAAGCGACGTTCTCGACCTGCTTCGGCGCCCCTTTCATGCCGCGGCACCCCACGGTCTATGGCGAGATGCTGCGGCAGCGGATCGCTAGCCACCAATCGACATGCTGGTTGGTTAATACCGGATGGTCCGGAGGCCGGGCGGGCGACGGCGGCGAGCGGATGAAGATCGCCTATACCCGAGCCATGGTCAGCGCCGCGTTGGACGGTCGGTTGAGGGAGACCCCGTTGCGCCAGGACGAGCGATTTGGCCTGAGTGTGCCGGAGAATTGCCCGGATGTGCCTTCCGACATTCTACGCCCTCGTACGACTTGGAAAGATAAGTCCAGTTACGACACGACGGCGGCGGAGCTCTGTGGGCGGTTCGAGGACAATTTCAAGCAGTTCGAATCTCATGTTGGTGACGCGGTCCTGGCGGCGAGCATTCGTTCCGCAGCTTGAGTGGTGGCCCAACGAGCACGAGCGTTTTCGGTCGCACTAAGAGAAATCGACTGTCACTGGAGTTGTCTAATGCCGTCGTTTGAAACCCTGTTGGTGTTCACGGCGGCGGCGATGGTTCTAAATCTGTCACCGGGACCGTCGAATTTTTACGTTCTCGCGCGATCCGTGAGCCAAGGCCTTGGCCCGGGAATTCTGGCGGCGCTGGGACTATCTCTTTTATTCGAGGCAGCTCCGGTGCGGTACACTGCTCTTAAATTTATTGGCGCGGCGTATTTGATTTATTTGGGGGCACGGACCTTTTTTTGCGAAGGTCGAGCCTGGGTTTTCAGTCGAAACCGGTGGGAAATCAAAACCGAGCGCCCTGCGAGAAAGCGTGTTGGTCGAGGTTTTGAACCCAAAGATGGCGTTGTTTTTCATCGTGCTCCTTCCCCAGTTCGTTGACGCCGCCACGCCGGTGGTACCGCAAATGTTGTTGTTTGGTTTTATCGTGACTTTGACCGCTATTCCTCCTGATCTCGGTTTTGCCGTGGGCGCCGGTAAGGCGGCTTGATGGTTGCGTGGGAATGTAAAACTTCAAAAATTGCAAAACCGCGTTTCCGTTGGAATTCTCTTGGTTCTCGGCGCCTATGTCGCTCTCGCGGGGCGCGAAGATTAGAGACACGGCTGGAAAATGCGCGGTTCATCAGGCGAGGAACACAATCCGTAATGCGTGTTCTCGTAGTTGGAGGTGGCCCAGCTGAGCTGTATTTCGCAGGATTGCTGAAGCGCTCGTTTCTGGGCCGTGAGGTTAC
>JAPKDN010000290.1 GCA_028822575.1 Alphaproteobacteria bacterium
GAAGGCCAGCCCATGTTCTCCGAGATTGAGGAATTCCTGCGCACCCGCGGGTTTCGGCTTGCCTCGCTCGAGGTGTTCCCGGCGCAGGCTCGAACACCGGATAGAATTCCCATTGGTTTTCGCGGCCGAGGTTTCATCGATAGTGGCGAGGCGCTGTTCCTTCGGGAGCCGGCGGCTGGGATGCATGGCGTGGAAAACTTGGAGCTTGGATTGGCCAAACTGGCGATCATTGCCTTCATGCACGGCTACCCACACGAAACTTTTTCGATCGTTGAACGGCTTGGCCAAGCGGGGCTGGCCCGGCTGATGGATGGTGGCGGGGCGGGCCTGGGGTATCTCCGGTTTCTGGGGGAGTTCGAGGCGATTATCCGCGCCACGCCCAGGGTATACCCAATGCTCTACTCCCAGGTGCTCGGTCGTGAACATAGCGCGTCCCGGTTCTCCGACCCGGAACTGCTTTCCAAGTTGGATCCGATGGAGCGACTGCTTCGTTATTATCAGGGGTTCACACCGGTTGACCTCGATCAGGCGATGGCCGTGATCGACAATCCCGAGGTCATCGGCATCGAGGCGCTGGCGATGCGATATGGCATGTCTGATATCGCCGAGGAGATCCGGGACGCTCGGCTTCTTCAGTTGGAGAAGACCAAGATCTGGCTTGGACTGGCGCGGCCGCCTGGGTGATGGAGAGGTATTCTGGGGAAGCTTTCCGTCACACTGGAATTGTTTGATTACATCCTCGGTCGGTCCATGCACGATTGGCCGTATATCAAGGTGTGAGCGATACCAACCGTCGGGGTCGCGTTCCTACAAACACTTGGTATCATTATCGTTGTTACCTTGGTCCGATGGCGTGGGCGCGCGCCGGGGCATGGTTAAGGATGGGCCTTCCCTTCGGGGAATAACGATGTCACCGTTCGATTCGACCCTGGGTTGGCCGTACCAGGGGATGGTTTTCAACAGCATGCGCATGCCGTCAAGCAACGCCTGGGCGCCTTTCTCGAGTTTCCGTTCCGCCCGCTGTTGATCCGATGCCGCCTGAGAGACGGTCGTCGCTCCGAGCAGAAAAACCAAGACCACCGCCGGTCTGAGGAGGGAAGTCAGCATGGTTCACTCCAATATTCAAGCGGGCTATGGTCGCCGGGCAATGTGGCGGTTTTATGACCAAGCCATGGCGCTTAAGGGACGTTGTTATTCATTTCGAAGCAGGGGCGCGGCTTTCATTCGAAGTGCCCGCCAGGTGCCAAGTAGACCAAGACCGATGGTGCACAGAAGTGAGATCGCGGTGGTGAGGAAAATGGCGGGCATACTGATCATGAATTCTGAACGCATCAGCTCGGTAACGATAAGCCAGCTGATCACGGTCCCAATCAATCCTGCGACGAGCGCCGTGATCAGGCCGAGGATCGCGTATTCCGCCAGATAGGAAAGCATGACCCGGCGCCGGTTTGCTCCCAGAACCTTCAGGATCACCGCATCCTGGATCCGCCGGTGCTGCCCGGTCGCCAGCGCCCCCGCCAGCACGAATATTCCAGCGAGAAGCGTGACTGACGCGGTTGTGCGGACCGCCGTCCCCACCGCGTCGAGAATGCGTTTGGCATTATCCAACGCATCCTTGACCCTGATGGCCGAGACATTGGGGAACGCGTCGGTAACCGCGCGTTGAACGGCTTCCTCGGCCGCGCCTTCTTCGGCGTATACGGCCGAAATCACGCTGTGGGGCGCGGCTTCGAGGGTTCCCGGCGCGAAGACGAAAACGAAATTCATTCCCAAGGTCGCCCAGTCGATATGGCGCAGATTGCCGATCGTGGCGGTAATCTCCCGACCCAGCACGTTGAGGGTGATGGTATCCCCCAGCCCGATGCCAAGTCCTCGAGCGACATTGGCGTCGAACGAGATGAGCGGCGGTCCGCTGTAATCCTCCGGCCACCATTCTCCGGAGACGACCTTCGCGCCTTCGGGCATCCGCGCGGTATAGGTCAGGCCCCGATCGCCGTTGACGGCCCAGGCGATGTCCTTGTCCGGCTTGACCTGTTCGATGGGCACGCCGGCGACACGGACAATCCGGCCCCGCACCATAGGCGTGCGTTCAAGTTTTTCGACGCCGGGAATGGCCTGTACGAGCGAGCCGAACGGTTCCACCTGGTGGGGCTGAATGTCGATGAAAAAGTAGGACGGCGCCTGTTGAGGGATTTGCTGGGTGATTTGATGCGCCATGTTGGTTTGCACCAGCGCCACCGTCACCATGACCGTCAACCCGAGCCCCAGGGACAGAACGATGCTCGGCGTGGCGCTGCCCGGTCGATGCAGATTGGCAATCGCCAGGCGGATGCCCGGATGCCTGGGGCTTGGAAGGCGGCGTAGCAGACGCAACAGTAACGTTGTCCCGCCGGCGAAAATGATCAGCACGGCCACCGCTCCGCCTATAAACGCGCCGGCGAGCTTAGTGTCATCGGTCGCGACAAAGGCCATCAGCGCGAGTGCCGCCGCCGCCAGGACCGTCATCAGGATATAGATCGGCCTCGGCAGACCTTCAGGTGGCACGATGAGGGCTCTGAACAACTGTGCGGCGCGCACTTCCCTGGCTCGCCCAAGGGGCCAGACGGCGAAGGCCAGGGTCGTGACATAGCCGAACAGGGCGGCGATCAGGATCGGTTTCCAATAGATGCCAAGCGGTATAGCCACCGGGAAAAGCCCGGACAACAGTTGAGCAGTTAATGGCGGGGCTATCGCGCCGATCCCCGCGCCAATGAGGACTCCGACGCTCGCCAGGATCATGACCTGCATTAGATAGATTGTGAAAATCAGGCCTCCGGGGGCGCCAAGACATTTCAGGGTCGCGATGGTGCCGGTCCGCCGATCGAGGAAACCGCGGACTGCGTTGGCGATACCCACGCCACCTACCAGCAACGCCGTCAATCCGACCAGGGTGAGGAACTGCGTGACGCGACCAATGAAGCGGTCGAATCCTGGTGCAGCGTTATCCGTACGGCGAATGCGCCAGCCGGCCTTGGGATAGGCTTCGTCGAAATTCTTGACCCACGCGGCGACGTCCATGCCTTGAGGGAAGGTCGCGCGGTAGTGATAATTCACCAGACTGCCCTCGGTGACCAAGCCGGTGCGCGCCAATGCCGCGGAGGCGATCATGACGCGGGGACCGAACGTCGCGAAACGAATGGTGCGGTCAGGTTCTTTGACGAGTTCGGCACGAACTTCGAAATCATGCTGGCCGATACGCAGTTTGTCGCCAAGGGCAAGGCCCAGGCGTCGGGCAAGGGGCGGGTCGATGATCGCTCCCATGGTCCCATCGCGTTCCTCTAGTGCCTCGGTGAGAGGAACCGCCGGCGCCAGCTTCACGGCACCGATCAGAGGGTAAACGTCGTCCACGGCCTTCAATTCAATGAGGGTGCGCCGGTCGCCGGTTGCCGGTCGGGCCATGGCGCGCATGGTTACCGCCACGGAAACACGTCCGGCCTCGCCAAGTGTGGCGCGGGCTTCTGCGGGCATCGTGCGATGAGTCGTGCGGATCGAGACATCACCACCCAGCAATTGTCTTGCGTCACGACTGATGCCGGTATGCATAGCATCGGAGACCGAGCCGACGCCGGCGATCGCGGCGACCCCGAGGGCTAGACAGGCCAGAAAAACTCGAAAATCACCGAGACTCCCCCGCAATTCGCGGCGCGCCAGGCTGAACGCGAGCGAGAAATTTCGCATCAGGCGCTCTTCCGCGCGGTGTCGCCCGCGTTCTCCGCGTCTGGGCTCTCGACGATGAGACCGTCGGCCATCCGGATCATCCGATCGCAGCGCTTCGCTAGACTCTCGTCATGGGTGATCAATACCAGCGTCGTGCCGTGGGTCGCGCGAAGGTCGAACAGAAGGTCGACGATATCGTCTCCGGTTGCCCGGTCGAGGTTACCGGTCGGCTCGTCGGCGAGCAGGAGCGTGGGCTTGCCGACGAAAGCGCGGGCGATGGCGACGCGTTGTTGCTCGCCTCCCGAAAGCTGGTCGGGATAATGGTGAACCCGATCCGCCAGTCCGACACGGCCCAAGCTCTCGCGTGCTTTCTCGAAGGCATTATCCTCGCGCGCCAATTCCAGCGGGATCGCGACGTTTTCCATCGCTGACATGGTTGGAATCAATCGGAAAGCCTGGAATACGATACCGACATTGTCGCGGCGAAACTCGGCCAGCGCATCCTCGCGCATCACGGATAGATCGTGCCCCGCGACCGTCACTTGACCGGAGGTGGCACTTTCCAACCCGCCGACAAGCATCATCAGGGTGGATTTTCCGGCGCCGGACGGGCCAACGATGCTGACCATGTCGCCGGCATGGATATCGAGACTAATACCGCGCAGGATATTGACCTCGCCGGCCGCGCTCCTCAGGTTTAGACGAACGTCGCGGAGACCGACAATCGGATGGGTCTCGTCGCGCGGGAATTTGGAGGGGTCGAAGGTGGTTTTGGTCATGAAAGGCCTTGAGGCGAACGGGAAATCGACAGGAGCACCCACGCTATATGGTGCCCTGGGGGTCGGGATCAAATCTTTTGCGCCATCCGGCGCCCGCGGATTGGCTCGGGTCGCGGTTTTACTTCTTGGATTCGTCATCTCCTATTCGAGCCTGGAAGCCGCGGAGATGAAGATTCTAGCCGTCGGAGACAGTTTGACCGCGGGCTACGGTTTGCCGAAGGCCGATGGTTTTACGGAGCACCTTCAAAACGCCCTGCGCGCTGAGGGACGCGAGGTTCTAGTCATCAACGCGGGCGTGTCCGGTGATACCTCCGCCGGTGGTCGCGCCAGGCTCGACTGGGCTCTCGCGGACAAGCCGGACACGATACTCTTGGAATTAGGCGCTAACGACGGACTACGGGGCATAGACCCAAAGGTGACGCGGGAGAATCTCGACGCGATCCTCGGTAAGCTCACGGGGCTGGGTATCCCGGTCCTGTTCGCCGGCATGCGG
>JAPKDN010000291.1 GCA_028822575.1 Alphaproteobacteria bacterium
GATTCGTCATTCATCAAACGACGTTCCATCCAGGTCCAGGCACCCCCCACCGTGTCGTAGAGGAAGCGGTAAAAGCCCACACTCGGGGTTTCCGCGCATACCAGCGCCGTCCTGGGCTTGTTTGGCGCTGGAACCATCGGGCGAGTCGGGCGATCGAGCATTTCCAAATAGGTGACAGTCGTTCTTATCCCGCGGTGTTTGACCATTGGGCGTTCGTCATGTTCCTCGCGTTGGTCCCAACCTGTATGATCGACGAAACGTTTGGTCATAATGAGTCGAGGTTCCTCGGTATAGCCGAGGCGGTTGTAAAAAGCCCTGACGCCGATATTAGTCTCCCGGATCAGCAATTGAACCTTGGGGACATCGCGCGCTGTCAACCAAGCTTCGCCCGCGTCGACGATCGATTGTCCATGGCCATAGCCCTGGAAATTCGGATGAACCGCGACATAGTAGATCCAACCTCGATGGCCATCATGGCCAACCAGAACGCTGGCGACTAACGCTCCGCCCGAGAACCCTAGGAGCACGTCGCCGTGGCGTGAGTCACGGCAGAAGCGGATGTCCTCGTATGGATCGTTATGCGGGACTGTCAGCCCCGCTTTTCGCCACAAATTGACGATGTCCTCAATATCACGATCGTGGGCCGCTCGAATTTCAAGATCAGACATGTTACTATTCGATCTAATTACTGACGATCGGTGTGTCCTGACGACCGCCCCATTCGCTCCAGGAGCCGTCATAAACCGCTGCGTCTTCCTTACCCGCCAGAAACAATGCCAGCGAGACAGCACAGGCCGTCACGCCTGAGCCACAACTTGTAATGACAGGCTGGCTAAGGTCGATGTTCGCGGCCTGGACACGGTCCAGAATAGTAGCGGTGTCCTTGAACTCGCGGAACGCCGGATCCAAGAGTTCCGTAAACGGAAGGTTGATCGCACCTGGCATATGGCCTGAGCGCATTCCCGGGCGAGGTTCCGGCTCGATCGCTGTGAACCTACCTATGGCGCGTGCGTCTACAATCTGAGCCCCGCCAGCCTCAACGACCGCGCGAACATCGTCGATCCCACGCACAAGTTCCGGGCGAAAGCCCGCCGCGAAATTCGTCACCGTTCTCAGCTTGGTCTCTGCCGTTATTCGCCGTTCCTCTGCCTCCCATTTCGGGAGGCCACCGTCCAGGACCGAGACATTGTCGTGGCCAAATACCCGGAACATCCACCAGGTTCGGGCGGCGGATTGCATACCGTAAACGTCATAAACGACTACTCGTTGTTCATTGCCTATACCCAGTGCCGAAACCTTTGCAGCGAACAATTCCGGTGTCGGCATCATATGTGGCAGTGGGTCGTCCGGGTCGCAAATGGCGTCAATATTGAAACGGATAGCGCCGGGTATATGCTTAGCGGCGAATTCGGCCTCGGCATCGCGCTTCGCGGTCGGCAGATGATAGGTGCCGTCCAACACCACGACATCTGGGTTATCAAGTTTGCCTGCCAGCCAATCGGTGGTCACCAGCGCTTGAGCGTTCTCGTTTGACATCGTTAGGGTCCTAGAAAATGGTGTCAGATCAGCCAGGAAGGCACTGGTAGATTTTTGTTGCGAAGGAAGTCTGGGTTGAACACCTTGCTTTGATAGCGGTGACCTAAGTCGCATAGCACCGTGACGATCACGTGGCCGGGGCCAATCTTCTCCGCCATTTGAATGGCGCCGGCGACATTAATCCCGGTGGACCCCCCCATGCATAGACCTTCAAACTGCATCATGTCGAAGATCAAGGGGAGGGCTTCCTCGTCAGTGATCTGGAACCAGTCGTCAACGAGCACGCCTTCGAGGTTTTTCGTGATCCGTCCTTGACCGATACCCTCGGTAATAGAACTGCCCTCGGACTTCAACTCGCCGGTCGCAAAGAAATTATAAATCGCCGACCCCATTGGATCCGCCAACCCAATTCGCACGTCTTTGTTGCGTTCCTTTAGCGCCAGCCCTACCCCTCCAAGGGTTCCGCCCGAGCCAACGGAGCATATAAAACCGTCTATTTTGCCTTGGGTTTGTTCCCATATTTCGGGACCTGTCGTCTCGAAATGCCCTTGGCGATTAGCAACATTGTCGAATTGATTAGCCCAGATCACGCCATTTGGTTCGGTCTTCGCCAGGTCCTCGGCAATGCGCCCGGAGAGGCGAACATAATTATTAGGATCCTTGTACGGCACCGCTGGGACCAGCCTTAGATCCGCGCCACAAAGCCGCAACATGTCTTTCTTTTCCTGGCTTTGGGTCTCGGGCATAACGATGATAGATCTATAGCCGAGTGCGTTACCAACCAGGGAGATTCCGATCCCCGTATTACCCGCCGTCCCCTCGACGACGACGCCGCCGGGTCTAAGATCGCCGCGTGCCTCAGCGTCGCGGATGATTGCCAGTGCGGCACGGTCCTTAACCGACCCTCCAGGATTAAGGAATTCGGCCTTACCCAGAATCGTGCAACCCGTCCGTTCAGAAGCCTGTTTCAGCTTTATCAACGGGGTATTGCCGATGGCGCCAATGAAGCCGTCACGATAGTCCATTTCCTACACCCTAATCTGTCGGATTTAACTTCTTTAGTCTCAGTTTATAGGGGCTGAGCGGGTCGATCTAGTGTTGATATATGATAGATAAAAAGTTTTAATAACAATTATTTATCAGTTATTTTTAATAATTGACATCAATCTATAATGGGTCAGGCGATAGAAGACTTTCTCGCTTTTCAACAATGGACCCATGCTGTCATAGAACCGAGCGGCTTTGCTGTTCCAGGGATCGGCGGTCCAATCGATCTGTGTCACCTTCCGGTCCCGCGCGTGCTTTATCAAAGCAAGCATCATGGCATTGCCTGCCCCGCTGCCTCTGGCCTTGCGGGCAATGAAGAGATCTTGGATGAATATGCTTTGTTGGCAGGTGGCGAGGGCGAACATTTCGGAAAAGGCGAGAAATCCAATAGTGGCACCATCGAGAATGGCGATCAGCACCACCAAACCTGCATTTTCGCCAAAGGCCCCTTTGGCAATAGCGTGTGTCAGGTATGAGCGTTGGTATCTTGAAGGCAGGCCATAGAACGTTAGTAGTTCCTGTGAAAGCCAACCTAATGCCTCGGCGTCATTCGGTTTCGCCATACGGACTTCCAGAACAGCCTCTGGCTTGGAGCCAGATGGTTCGCACGTCGCCTGTTCAGGTGATTTTGGAGGAGGGGTTAAAGTCATCGCGTTCCGGCTAGTCTTTCACGCGAAGTTAACGATGGGGATGACTTTCACGCAAGCCAACGTTCTTAATGCGGCATGTTATCATTATAGCCTGACGGTTGCGCAAGGGCCTATCGATTTGGCAATTATATGATCATAGCCGCGGTGTTCCTGGAGGTGAATTAGAATGACTGATCAACCATTGGCGGGTGTCCGGGTTTTGGATTTAGGGCAAGGCGTAGCCGCGCCCTACTGCGGGTTGCTGTTGGCCCAGTATGGAGCGGAGGTCGTGAAGGTTGAGCCACTTGGTGGCGATTGGATGCGCGGCCTGGGCGAGGCGCGAGGCGATCATACCGCGTATTCGATAACATACAATTGGGGCAAGAGCGGCATTGCCGTTGATCTGAAGGACCCTCGTGGGTTGGAAGTTGTGCGACGAGTCGCGGGCCGGTCGGATGTCGTTCTAGAAAATTTCCGTCCCGGTGTGGTCGACCGCCTGGGAATCGGCTTCGAGGATGTCCGGGCGCTGAATCCAAAGATTCTATACGTTTCCATAAGTGGTTTTGGGCAAACGGGACCATACGTAAAACGGCCAGGCTCTGATACCGTGCTGCAGGCATTTTCTGGCCTAGTATCGATCAACCAGGACAAGGATGGACGCCCGCACAAGGTCGGGACGACCATGGTCGATGCCCTAACAGGGATCTGCGCTTTTCAGGCGGTCTCCATGGCACTGTTCGGAGGCGTCACCGATGCTCGCCTACTAGATGTGAGTCTAATGCAGTCGGTGGCCCTTCTGATGACGCCCAATATCGCGAATTTTCATCTTTCTGGCGGCGCGGCGCCTCCACTAAACGCGCCGGCGGGGACATACCAGACCAGCGACGGATGGATCGCAGTTTCATTGGTCAAGGAAGAGAATTTTCGCCAACTCACATCGGTTCTCGGGCTTTTTGATCTTGCGGATGACCCACGATTTACATCATTTCAACTGCGAGCGGAGAACCTGCCGGCTTTAATTGATATACTGCAGGACCAATTCTTCACGGCCACGACAATCGAATGGGCCGAACGATGCGCTGGCGCGGGGCTTCTGGCCAGCCCAGTAAATGATTGTGGCGATTGGTTGGAGGATCCGCAGGTCAAGGCAACGAATGCCTACGATATGTTGGAACAGCCTGGTGTGGGCAATGTTCCGATGCCCCAGCTGCCGGGCGGGCTGCCCTTTAGAGGTGTTTCACCACGCATTGGAGACAACACGCGAGCTGTACTGAGAGAGCACGGTTATGGCGATGACGAGATAGCGTCATTGCTAGATGCGGGTGTTGTGATTGAACCAACTGCGGCTGCGTGATGCTTGTGTTCAAATGATGTGGGCGCTATTTGTTTCCTTCACATGTGGACTCTGGGATAATATCTGTTTCCGTAGAAACGGAAGTAAGTGTCGAGCTGACGGTCTATTGCTTGCTTGGTGCCAGAAAGTCGTGTGACCGAATATCATAAGGACCCAGAAAGATGGCGGCGGACAGTCGGGATCCGTTAGGAGATATGCTACGGGCAGCTAAAGGTGCGTTTGCCGCAGCGGCTGTGTTCAGTTTCATGGCTAATATGGCGATCCTAGTGATGCCATTTTACATGTACAATCTCTTCCGGAGGGTTATTCCGACAGAGAGCTACGATACTATGTGGTTGCTAGTTATGGTGGTGGTTTGGGTCCTCGTGTTCCAGATTGTTATTGAG
>JAPKDN010000292.1 GCA_028822575.1 Alphaproteobacteria bacterium
CATTACCGGCGCTAAGAAGGTGCTCCTTGTTGACGACGATGACGACCTACGAACAGCATTAAGCGAGCAGCTTGAGCTTCATGAGGAATTTGCCACGGACATGGCGGCGACCGGTGCGCAAGGCATCGAAATAGCGAAATCAAGCCATTATGATATTTTGCTTCTCGGCGCGGGACTGCCGGACATGGACAGTCGGGATGTTTGCCGTCTTATGCGGCGTAACGGGTCGAAATCACCAATCATCATGTTGACGGCGCAGGACAGCGATGCCGAAACCATCCTGGGCCTTGACGCGGGCGCTAACGACTACATCATGAAACCGTTCAAGATCGCGATTCTGCTGGCGAGGATGCGATCGCATTTGCGCCAACACGAGCAAAGTGATGACGAGATTTTTACAATTGGCCCTTATAGCTTCAGACCAAGCGAGAAGCTGCTGATCGACGAGAACCGGAATCGGAAGATACGCCTCACTGAGAAAGAAACGGCGATACTAAAATACCTATATCGGACTGCCGATAGGATGGTGAAACGAGAGATATTATTGGGTGAGGTCTGGGGATACAACGCGCGGGTTACCACCCACACTCTCGAAACGCATGTATATCGTTTGCGTCAAAAAATTGAACGGGACCCGTCTAAGGCGGCCATTTTGGTCACTGACCCAGGAGGGTACCGCTTGGTCCCATGAACGATTGGATGGAACTTGGGGGCTTGGGTTGCTCCATATAAAAAAATAGCTGGTATTTCAGTGATTTTATTACATTTTGATGGATTAGGACACGGCGTCAACGTTACGATGTCAATAGTGAGCAATGGAATAACACGCGGATGGGAGTAGGGATTGTCAGACGACCCCTCTTTCTTTGTTAGATTCTGGGGTGTGCGCGGAAGCATAGCGTGCCCGGGGATTGAATATTCAAAATATGGTGGCAACACTTCATGTTTGGAAGTGCGTTGCGGTGCTCGCCTTTTAATATTCGACGCGGGCAGCGGTTTGCGGCTCCTCGGCCAACATATCGACAAATCTGGATCGGTCGACGCGGACCTGTTTTTTACCCACTCCCATTTGGACCATGTTGGCGGGCTGCCCTTTTTTACATCAGCCTTTCAGCCAGATAATAAGTTTCGCTTTTGGTCGGGGCACTTGCTCAATAACGACGTGGCGATGCGAGATGTTATAGGCCGGCTCATGTCGTCTCCACTTTTCCCCGTGCCCATCGAGGTCTTCCAGGCGGATCTTGAATTTCGGGATTTCGAACCAGGCAAAATAATAGATCTCGATGAGACCGTTCGGGTTCGAACGGCCCCTCTCAACCACCCTCAGGGTGCAGTTGGGTATCGTGTCGAGTACGAGGATAAGGCTATCTGTTTTGTGTCTGACACTGAACATTTCGAGGGTCGGCTGGACGACAATATCGTTGAACTGATCCAAGATGCCGACATCATGATTTATGACGCCACCTACACTGACGAGGAATACCCTCGACATGCCGGGTGGGGCCATTCTACCTGGCAGGAAGGCATAAAGCTTTGTGAAGCCACGAACGTGAAACAATTGGTCTTGTTTCATCACGATCCGGGGCACGACGACGCGGCGATGGACGCTATAGGGCGAGAGGCGGCGGTGGTAAGGCCAGGTACGCTTGTCGCAAGTGAAGGTATGACTCTGGCTCCCTAGGACCCAAGTCGCCGACACTTTCCTTTGGAATTAGAAATTGTCAATAAAAAGGGTAATTTACGGGCTGAGGACTGTCCTTGGTTTAGGACGTCGTGGGTATTTTATACCCTATCGGTATGCCTCTGATATCGAGATGAGTGGTGAAGACTACCCGTGGATACGGGATCAATTTGCCGACCTGTGTGAAACGCGCTTCAAAATAGTGTTAACACGCATTAGCGCTTATCGCGCCAACCTCGAAAATATCGCGGGACCCCCACCCTCGCCGCGATTTAGCCAAGACTGGTTCCCCGGACTGGATGCCGCGGCGGCATACGCGATTGTCAGAGATACCAAACCGAGCCGCATCATAGAGATCGGATCGGGCCACTCCACCCGGTTCATGCTTCGGGCAAAACAAGACGAGGGTATCTCGACGGAAATTACTTGTATTGACCCAGCTCCGCGCGCGGAGCTGGGTGGCCTAGATCTCGATTTGCGCCGCGTCCCTCTTCAGCAACTGGAGCCCGGCTCCTTGCCCGCTCTGAGCGCCGGAGATATTCTGTTCATCGACTCCAGCCATATCGCGATGCCCGGAAGTGATGTCGATTGGGTCATGAGGTATTTGATCCCCGCCTTACCACCGGGCGTTCTCGTGCATTTCCATGATATCTTTCTACCGGACCCATATCCGCCGAGCTGGCAATGGCGGGGATATAATGAACAACTAATTGTCTTGGCTCTACTGGCTGGCGGCCGCGTCGACCCGTTGTTTTCAAGCAGGTTCGTGCGAGAACATCGCCATGACCTTCTCGATTCGCTAGATTTGGGATGGATTTCCCTGGTCAAGGGGGCGATCGAATCTAGTATTTGGCTGGAAACTCGATAGACCCGGTACAAGCGATATCGTCAAAAACAGGGCCACTGTGAACCCAATGATGATTGTTAACACATTGATAAAACAAACAACTTAATCTAGTGACAACCATTAATCAGAAGGTTGGCTGGGGCGGCAGGGATCGAACCTGCGATCGCGGGATCAAAACCCGCTGCCTTACCACTTGGCTACGCCCCAAAACCGCGGCGACAATATCCAGAAAACTCCGGGCGAGCAATGAATCGTTGCAACGGTGGACACTTAACGTTCAGAGAGACCTCAAGATATTATGGTAGACAGGAGAAACGCATGATCAGCTCTAACTCTAAATCCCATATTCCCTGGAGCGTAAAAGGCGTTTCGAAGGAGGCGCGCGCGGCAGCGAAAAAAGCCGCAGCCAATCAAGGTATCACGATGGGGGAATGGTTGACCCAAGCCATCCGATCAGGCGGAGATGACGTGCAAAACTCAGGGGTGGCGGTAACCCAAGACGAATTGACGTCTGGTTCGGTATCCTGGAATAATGAACGCAACGGGAATGGTGACGGCGCCGGGTTGCTGCGCCAAGGGCTCTTCGAGAGAATAGGCCAAAGCGAAAAACGCATTGTGCGCGTGGTTGAGTCACTGCAGGAAATCATCCAACAAATGGCGCTCAGAATCGAGGCTCTGGAAGGTCAACAGGTAGCCGCGCCCCTGCGATCGCCTGCACCGGCGGAACCGAAACCAACGGCTTTCCATAAGGCGGGGTGGGACGATTAATTTCTCGATTCACTACGAAGGAGTAAACCGCTTCCTACTCGAAGGCGTGTTTAAACCCTTGATAACCCTGTCATTGAAAATCTTGTGAAACTACCATATATTTTTAATGCATCAGATCGTGTACTACCGGAGGAAGCCGCTACAGACTACACTCAATTTATGGTGGAACTGGTTCGGACATGGCGATGAAATCTCCTTGGAGCGTAAAGGGTGTATCGCGAGAAGATCGCGCTCAAGCGAAGATGGCCGCGCGTCGCGCAGGACTACCGGTCGGTGTTTGGCTGAGCCAACAAATACGTGCGTCTGGACCAGAGGAAGGATTGAACACGGAGGGTGTTTTCGTCTCCCCCTCCCCCACTGAACCACAAGCTACGGAACCGTCCCGACGGATGATGTCTCGCGCTGGACCAGACAGCAGGTTTATGTTCGGGCCCGGGCAATGGAGCACGGCGACGGACGCAATCGACGGTGGACAAGTTTCCCAACCACCTCCACAAGCCTGGCCCGGGGGGCGTCCGCCAGTCATGCCCGCTCCCTTAGTGCAGCCCCAAATGGCACCCGGTCAAAAGATGGCCTCCGTTCATTCTGGCGCGCCGATGGTATCGCATTGGGGCATGCCGCCGATGGCGCATCCAATGTATGGACACCAGATGCCCCCTCAAGCACCTGAACAGGCGCCAGCTCCCAAGGTAGATCTAGAGGCGTTCAAGGCGATGGAGCTACAAATTGAATCGCTGCAGAAAAGGTTGACGGCCGCCGAGGCGCGGGAGGCCAAGGAGACCGGCGCCGTTGACGCGCGGTTAAGTCAGATCGATGTCTTGGCGCGAGATGTCGATGCATTGCGGGTGGGTGCTCAAAAGGATAGCAAGCCTAATTATTCAATGGCTCCTGTAGAACGTGCCGTTATGCGCTTATCCGAGCGCCTGCAAAAAATCGAGGATTCTATTCTCCCGCCAGAGTCGTCCGGCGGGTTCTTCTCTAGATTGTTCATGGGTCGATAGCCAACCCGGTAGCGCCGGTGGGGAATCACCTGCTACGATGCTTGAGAAGCTGCTAGAGAATGTAATATACTATTAACACTACCTGTACCTAAATCAAGGAAGATCGTTGGCTCGATCAGGATCTGCATGGAGCGTGAAAGGGATTGACGCGAGTACTCGGGCGATCGCGCGGGCGCGCGCCAGAGGGTCAGAAATTACGATTGGTGCTTGGATTGATCAAGCAATTTTGAAGTATGCTGGCCAGCGTCAACCCGCCGGCACAGTGGAAATTAACTCGGCGGATAACCAAACAGACGAGCATCAGCAAAGAGCAGATCTACCAACCCAAAAAACGCTGATTAGTCTCTCCGACCCTCAAGAGTTTCTTGATCTCGTGGACCAGGAGCTCGAAGCGTCGAGAAGTCGACTGGACAAATCACTCAGGCCGGTTGGTTTTGTCCTCGAGGACTTAGCTTTGCGGCTGGTGGCGGCCGCGGCGGCCAAGGGACCGCCCCCTCAGGTAGAACCCTTCACGCCGATAATTAACGAAGCGGATATGGCCACCCCGCCTTACCCGCGCCCGACACCGCCAGGCGAACGGCTAAAAAGAGATTTAATGACGGTCGCGTTAACTCGAAATCATCAATCAGATGACTCGGGCCCTTTT
>JAPKDN010000293.1 GCA_028822575.1 Alphaproteobacteria bacterium
GCGCCGCTTGACAGCGCACGCTATGTCCTCCTGATTGAAACCGGAGGCTCGCCGTGAATAGCGAATTGAAAAAACGTCGGCGATCACCGTGATCCCAGCACCGCTGGCCAGAGCGACAAAATCCTCCATGGCTAGTGTCGAATGGCCGATCGTTTAAACCCCTAGACCCCAAACCCTATTCACGTCGCTTCGTGTCAAAAACCCTAGCCACTCTTGGGCCACCTCCTTGGCCAACCCGTTCGTCAAACGCGATGCGTCTCAAGCCCCGCCCAATCAAAACTGATGCCATGTCCCGGCTTATCTCCAGCGGTAGCGTATCCCTCGACAATTTCTAAGGGCTCGGCGATGTAGCGCTCAAGGCCAAAGCCATGCACTTCCAGATACGACGCGTTGGGGATTGCGCCCAAGAGGTGGACGTGAATATCGTGCACACCATGCGAGGTGACCGGCATATTGCGCGCCTCCGCCAAACGCGCCACCTTCATCCAGACGGTGACACCTCCGCAATTCGACACATCGGGCTCGATATAGCTCACCCCGTTCGCCGCGAGCATGTGCTGAAAGTCATAAAGGGTATGAAGATTCTCACCAGATGAAATCGGCACGCCGCCCTCAGTCAGGATCCGGGCATGACCGCTAAAATCCTCGGGGATGGTCGGCTCCTCCAACCAGACCAGATCAAGGTCGCGAAAGGCCCGGGCCGCACGAATCGCCTCGTCCACCGTCCAACGCATGTTGGCATCAACCATCAGTGGGAAATCGCGGCCGAGATGGTCGCGCATGGCGGCGATACGCTCGACATCCTCGCGAAGATTGTCGCGGCCGACCTTCATCTTGATCGCCCTAAACCCCTTGGCGAGATTACTGTCTGTCTGAGCCAGAAGTTCGTCGAGCGTGAACATCAAGTCGATCCCGCCAGCATAGGCCTTAACCTTACGATCCGCCCCACCCAAGAGACGCCACAAGGGTAACCCAGTGCGTTTTCCCATGAGGTCCCAAAGCGCGATATCGACGGCGGAAAGCGCGTGCATCGCCAAACCTCCGCGTCCGGAATAATGCAGGCTCCACCACAAATGCTTCCATATATCCTCTATACGATCAGCCTCACGGCCAATCAAGACCGGCGCGATATCGTTCACAATCACCGAGTGAATTGCCCGCGCGCCGCCACTCAGGGTGTAGGTATATCCAAGCCCCTCATTGCCTGCGGAGTCGGTGACGCGGACCGTCATCAGCTCGAAGCTGGGCATATCCCCATGCATGCTATCCGAGAGAACAACCGGAAGCGGGATACTGTAATGATTGGCACGGACATTCTTGATCGTCATTGGATGCTCCGGGTATAGGCTAAGGATGGCGCGGGGGATTGTTTTGCAGTAACGATCGCATTGACAGCGTGATCATTGCAAATTTGCTTTCATCTCGAACCATTACCGTTACGCCCATGCCTTATACGGAGAGCACACATGGCCCGCATAAACTACGCCACTCGCGACAAGGTCCCAGAGCGTTTGCAGCATCTTTATGATGACATGGCGGGTTACGGCCCGTTCGCCAGCCTGGTCGGCGCGATGGCTCATCGCGGCCCGATTTTTGAGCATGTTTTCGGCATGCTAACGGATCTTCGGGAGGAAGGCGTGCTCCCACGCCGGTACCTAGAACTCGGATTGGTTGCGGTCTCCAAACTTAATGCCTGCGACTATTGCGTGGCCCACCATTCACCGTTCCTGACCGTCGAGGGCGTGACGCCGGCGGGCGCGGAAGCGATTCTGGACTATAAGGACCACCCAGAATTTGACGCCATCGACAAGCTTGTCGTGGAATACGCGATCAAGGTTTCGAACGACTTTAACCGGGTGCGTGATTCAATGCTCGAACGTCTGCGGGCACATTTTACCGAAGCACAAATCGTCGAGCTAACCTGGAGAATTGCGCTGTGTGGAGCCTTTAATCGGTTCAACGACGTCCTTCAACTCGACATCGAGGAAGAAGCGTTGGCGAAAATCGCCTAACGTCTTTAAACCCCGGCACCAACCCATCACAGGAGAGTAAAATGTCCGCACCCGAAGGTGATTACGTCACTTTAACAATCGATGCGGTCGAGGCGTTGACCCAAGAAATTCTGGAAGCTTGTAATACCAGCGAGACCAACGCCCGTTCGGTGACCAGATCCGTGGTCGCCGCCGAACTTGATGGTATTCATAGCCATGGCCTGGCCCGCCTTCCGACCTATTGCGAACACGCGCGCTGCGGCAAGATAGATGGGCATGCGTCTCCGACCATCGAACAGGTGGCACCGGCCGCGTTGAGGGCCGATGCCAGCGATGGCTTCGCCCACCCGGCGATCGATCTTGGCTTCTCCGCACTTATCGAACTGGCGAAAACTAACGGAATCGCTGGTTTGTCGGTCACGAACTCTTATAACTGTGGTGTCTTGGGTTATCACGTCGAGACACTCGCATCGGCTGGCCTGGTCGCGCTGGGTTACACTAATGCGCCGGCGTCGATCGCGCCCGCGGGCGGCAAGAAAGCTGTTTTCGGGACAAATCCAGTCGCCTGTGCCGCTCCAGACGGCAAGGGTAGCGTGTCTTTTGTCATCGACCAATCATCCAGTGTCATCGCCCGCAGCGAAGTTATGGTTCACGCTGCCAGCGGTGAGCCAATCCCCGAAGGTTGGGCCTATGACGGCGAGGGCCGGCCGACCACCGACCCAGCGGCAGCAATGAAAGGCACCATGGTGCCAGCCGGAGGTTACAAGGGCGCAGGCACCGCTTTGATCGTTGAGCTGATGGCGGCGGCTCTATCCGGCTCGACATTGAGCGCCAAAGCAAGCTCATTTGGAGGAAACGAAGGTGGATCACCACGCACCGGGCAGTTCTTCATCGCGATTAATCCTGGCCCTTTCTCGGGCGGTGATTTCGAGGAACGAATGGCTGATCTCGTATCTGAAATCACCGGCCAGCAGGGTGCGCGCCTGCCCGGCTCTCGGCGCCGCGACGCCCGGGCACAAATCACGCGGGACGGCGTGACATTTGCCAAGAGCTTGCATGAAAAACTTTTGAAATACCGAAACCGATAACTGTGTTTACACTCCTATCGGTCAGGAGCGGGCGCAATCCACGCATGTAGTCACCGCCGGGTCGAACTCCAGACGCTTAACCGGTATATCGTCGTCACAGAGGAGGCAAAACCCATAATCGCCGAGCTTTAAGCGAGCAAGCGCGGTTTCAATCCTCTTGAGATCGACACGGCGTCGGCGCTCGGTCTCCTGGGCCATCGCTTGGACCTGCATGGCGTCCATTCGTGACAAGCGACCGACGCTTGTCTGATCCAACAGCACTGGCTTGACCTGATCGCGCCCGCTGACAATTAGGACACTCAGCTCGATGTGGCGGGCTTCGAGAAGCGCGCGAAAATGGTTTAGGTCGACAGGCTCGCTCATGCGATTATGACAGCGCCGCAGGCTAGATTATGCAAGAAAATTAAATCCCTGCGTTAACTACCGTCGGCGAAACCCGACCATGACAGTTAACTGTTCGCAGCACTAAGCAGTTAAACCTGATCGTCGGCGTCGAACGCGATGGTCGCGCCGGCCGCGTCATAGGTGATCATATCGACCAGCTGTTGTTCGTTGCCGAAATTGATACCAAAGCAGGCATCAATCGCGACAATGTCGGCACCAACTGAGAAATCATCGATTGTGTAGTTTCCAGTTACACCAGCGAACTGAAATACAACGGCCCCGGCAGCGCCGATGATTTAATCATCACTGGTGCCGGTATTAAAGGTGTCGTTGCCAGTACCGACTTCCATCCAATCCAGCGCACTTCCACCCTAAATGGAACCATTGCCGCCATCGCCGTACAACACAATACTGGCAAGAGCCCACCCGAACGCACCGGCGCCCTAGCGTCGAAGCCACCCTTCATGCGTCTGTCAGTAAACTTGCAATATGACGGTCCATAATCCGAATAGACCTAGCCGAAACCGGCGGTGTAAAACGTCCTGGTTCAATCAATGTCCGATACAGTGAATTCAATGAGGTCAATTAACCAGTCCCGGACCGTGTGATCATTTTTCATGGAGCACTCCAGTGGCGTGGGCTACGGCCTGACCGCCACACGTCACAATAGCCGGGCCAATTGTGGAAATACCGATCGTCGTTGCGCCAGCGCTCCCTTTCAACCGGAAGGTCACCACTCAAAGGAATGCGATTGCGGAGAGCATTCTTCCCAATACCACTAGATACCTTCGGTCAGCTTGCGCATCCCCTCGCCCAAGGTCTTCAAACCCGCTTGCAGGATGAACCGGTCCCAACCGATGCAGAAATGCCTTACACCTAGGTCAAGATAACGTTTCGCCTGCTCGACATCGGCGATCTCGATTCTCGGCGGCACGCCGTATTCGATACATTTGCCGATCACCAACTCTTCCACCGGCCGGATCTCATCGTTGAACATCATCCGCGGGTTTCCGCGTGATAGTCCGTAATCCGCCGGTCCCCATTGGACCATGTCGACGCCCTTTTCACCCGCGGCGTCCAGAACCGCGTCGAGGTTTTCAACCGCCGCATTCTTCTCAAGCATGATCGTGAAGACCACGGAAGCCAAGTCCTCCAGATACCCCTCGGGCGCGTAGCTGGAGAGCGCCGGACGACGGATCTTCACGCCCATGGCACCGCCAACCTTCGGTGAATCAGCGCGGATGACGCGATGACATTCCGTAACGTCGCTTGGGGTTCGGATATCGGTGAAAAGAACAGACTTGAAGCCGGCGCCAAGCGCCGCCTGCGCCCAAAAGCCCTGGCCTTCCTGGTCCAGCTTGATCATCAAGGGTAGGTTCGCGCACTGGGCCGCCCGAGCCATGTGATACATCAACTGCATATCCAGCACCGAATACTCCGCCGCGAATTCGGCATAGTCGAACAAACCGAC
>JAPKDN010000294.1 GCA_028822575.1 Alphaproteobacteria bacterium
CGAGACGTGCCGCAACGTACCGGTGGTGTTGCACGTGGTGTTCTGGGCCAATGTGGTGCGTTTTTTACCGTCGCCGCGCGAGGCCATCATCCCCTTCGAAGGCGCCTTCTTGATGAACCGGGGACTGACATTCCCCATCCCCGAATCACATCCGGCAAATATTTGGATCGCAATGGCACTGTTGGCGGGGATCATGGGCGCCTATGGCTTCGGCTACTGGGCACGGCGCCGGCGCGAGTCCACAGGCCAATTCATCGCCAGCTTTTGGCCCGGATTTGGGATCATCTTCGGGCTGCCCCTGTTGGTTTGGCTGGCCGCCGGTGCGCCGTTGCAATGGGATGTGCCGTCGCTTCAGGGCTTCAACTTCAAGGGTGGCATGGCCATTAGCCCGGAATACGGCGGCTTGTTGATCGGCATCACGGTCTACACCGGCGCCTTCATTACCGAGATCGTGCGTTCCGGCATCCAATCCGTGCCCGGCGGCCAGATCGAAGCCGCCCGCGCACTGGGCCTGCGCCAGGGCTTCGTCATGCGCTATGTCATCATCCCGCAGGCGCTGCGGGTTGTGGTGCCGCCAACCGCCAGCCAATACCTGAGCCTGACCAAAAACTCGTCACTGGGTGTGCTGATTGGCTATCCGGATCTGGTCAATGTCGGCAACACCACGCTCAACCAGACGGGCCAGGCGGTCGAGGCCATCACCATCATGATGATTGTTTATTTATCCATCAGTCTGACCATTTCGACGTTCATGAACATCTACAACAAACTTGTCGCGATTAAGGCCAGATGATGGACGGACAAACAACACGCAGGGTCGTCGTGCCGCCGCCAACGGAAAAGATCGTCGTGCTCAAATGGTTGCGCGATAATTTATGCGATGGCTGGTTCAATTCCGCTCTGACCATCGGCTTGATCTTCATTCTGTTCATTACCGTTCCTGATCTGATCCAATGGGCTATCGTCGACGCCGTGTGGTCAACATCGGATCACGAAGTTTGCCGCGCCGCATCGGGCGCCTGCTGGGCCGTGGTCGGTGAAAAACACCGGCCCATGTTGTTTGGCGTCTACCCCTTCGAGGAACATTGGCGTCTGGTGATGGCGCTGGTGATTTATGTAGGCGTCATTTCCGCGACCCTGACGCCCATGTTCTGGCGCATCAGATACCTTGCGCCGATCTGGGTCATCGGTTTGATTTCCGTCGCTACCCTCATGTGGGGCGGTGTGCTTGGATTACAAGAAGTCGCAACGGACCAATGGGGTGGCTTGCCGTTAACGATGGTGCTGTTCACCGGCACCATCGTCGTTGGGTTCCCCTTGGCAATTTTGCTTGCCCTTGGGCGGCAATCATCCATGCCAGGGATAAAATCCATCTGCGTTGTGTTCATTGAAAGCCTGCGCGGCGTGCCTTTGATCACCATCTTGTTTGTCGCCGTCAATGTGTTCCCCTTGTTTCTGCCCGAGGGGGTGGAATTTGACAAACTCATGCGGGTCATGGCCGGTATGGCGATCTTTTTCGCCTGTTATCAAGCGGAAGTCATCCGCGGCGGATTGCAAGCCGTGGACCGCGGCCAGGTCGAAGCCGCCGAAGCCCTGGGGCTTGGGTATTGGCATGTGACCACGCGCATTGTGTTGCCGCAGGCCTTGCGCATCTGCTTGCCCGGCATCGTCAATCACATCATCGCCGCCTTCAAGAATACGTCTTTCGTGTTAATCATCGGCTTGTTCGATATTCTGACGGCGACCACAGCGGTCATGCAGGATCCGGTGTGGCGGCGGTTTTTTATCGAGGCCTATTTGTTCGTCGCCTTGCTGTATTTCTGTTTCTGTTACGCCTTGTCGAAGTACAGCCAAACCGTCGAGCGGTGGCTTAGCGAAGGCAAGCGGTTCTAATGTTGGAGATTGGCCATGAATGAGACCGCGGCCCCGGTCATTGAACTGATCGACGTTAACAAGTGGTACGGCGACTTTCACGCCCTCAGCAACATCAACTTGCAGGTCAATCGCGGCGAGCGGGTCGTTGTCTGTGGCCCTTCCGGGTCCGGCAAGTCAACCATGATCCGCTGCATCAACCGTCTGGAACACCACCAGAGCGGCCAGATTATCGTCGACGGCACCGAGCTCACGGACAACCTGAAAAATATCGAGGCCGTGCGCAGCGAGGTCGGCATGGTGTTTCAATCCTTCAATCTTTTCCCTCACCTGAATATCATGGACAACCTGACCCTGGCACCGACCCTGGTGCGCAAGCAGCCAAAAAAAGACGCAGAGGAACGGGCCATGAAGTTCCTTGAACGGGTCAAAATCCCGGAACAGGCTTACAAGTACCCAGGCCAATTGTCGGGTGGCCAACAACAACGTGTTGCCATTGCCCGGTCCTTGTGCATGGAGCCGCGCGTCATGCTGTTTGACGAGCCGACCTCGGCGCTCGATCCGGAGATGATCAAGGAAGTGCTCGATGTCATGGTCGAATTGGCCGAGGAGGGCATGACCATGATCGTGGTGACCCATGAGATGGGTTTTGCCAAAACAGTTGCCGATACCATGGTGTTTATGGACGAAGCCGAGATTGTTGAGATCGCCAAGCCGGACGTGTTTTTCACCAACCCGACGAGCGAGCGCACCAAACTGTTCCTCAATCAAATCCTCACTCACTAAGATGATGATCGAGCAACCGGACTGGCTGACACTGCGCCGCGAATTTCCGGCAACGGAAAAATTCGCCTATCTAAATCTCGCCAACAAGGCCATTTTGCCGGCGTCCATCGAGGCGTCCATGAAATCGTGGCTCGCCGACATCAACGACAATGCCGGGCGGGCGGCGTTCTCCATGGACGGCATCGAGGAAACCCGCGCTACCGTGGCACGGGTGTTTGGCGCTCCAAGTGAATGCATTGCGCTGATCAAAAACACATCGGAAGGCATCAATATCGTCGCCGGCGGCTTCCCGTGGCGCGATGGGGACAACGTCGTCATCAGCCAATCGGAGCACGAAAACAACACCTTCCCGTGGCGCCACTTGGGCCAGCGCGGCGTCGAGGTCCGCCTCGCCGAACCCGATGCGGACGGCTGCGTCACGATTGATCAATACCGTGATCTGGTCGATGACAGGACCAAGGTACTCGCCGTCGCCTGGGTGGTCTACGGCAATGGCCATCGTGCTGATTTGGCGGGGCTTGGTGAATTTTGCCGTGGCCGCGGGATCAAGTTGGTGGTCGATGGCATTCAGGCTGTCGGCATCCTCGCCGACCAGATCGCCGATCTCGGCGCCGATGTGGTCGTTGCTGGCGGCCACAAGGCACAATTCAGCCTGGCCGGTGCCGGCTTTATGTACGTCGCCGCGGATATGACCGATATGCTGACGCCGCCCTATGCGGCCAAGTACAGTTTCCAAAGCCTGGACCGCACCCTGCCGGCCCCGGAATTGGCGGCGGACGCGCACCGGTTCGAGTACGGCAATCCCAATTTTCTCGGTTGCTGGGTGCAGCGGCGCTCGGCACAATACGTTGAGGCCATCGGCCTGCACCACATTGAAGCCCGGGTGCGCGAGCTTACCACGCGACTAATGGATGGCGCGCAGGCCCGGCAAATCCGCGTCCGTACGCCACTACCCTGGAGCGAGCGCGCCGGCATCGTCAGCCTCGATCTCGGGCGCCCGGCCGCGGCCACCGTGGCGGCATTGGAAGCCCAAGACATCATCGTCAGCCACAAGGACGGGCACCTGCGAGCCGCCATGCATTTTTACAATAACGAAGACGACATTGACCGTTTG
This sequence comes from Alphaproteobacteria bacterium, assembly GCA_028822575.1. Next base: position 3,773 of record JAPKDN010000294.1, read on the forward strand.
CTTGAAGGGTTATCCACATGAGCAACCATCCCACACGGACCTGATCAGCGACACCTCGACCCGGCCCGCCCCGACGATGGTATGCGCCGAGCCATGGCCGCGGCGCAGGTTGGCGACGAACAGCGCGGCTAGGACCCAGGCGTCAATCGTCTGTGTGACATGAGCGCCGCATTGCAGGGCAAGGAAGCGGCCATTTTTTTGCCGTCCGGCACCATCTACAATCTGATTGCCATCGCGGTGCACTGCAAATCCGGTGGCGACATCATCATCGCCAGCCAAATCGCACATCATCACCGGGGCAGGCGCCGATGAAGTTTAGGCAGGATTAGCGCTTTTTGCCGCAATTGCACCGAGTGTCGCCAGGTCATCAAACCGGCGTCGACCTTCTCGCACGAAGACTTCATCTTCATACTGCCAAGTGAGAACCTTCTCGCAGAAGACGACGCCTTCCTGCTGCCAGGCAAGACCGCCGTGTCACCGCTTCGAAGGTCTTGTTCCAGTTGGCGCACGTTTCGGGTTGTCTCGACCACGCTATCCGGTCGCAGACTAAGACAATCGGTCCCGTGACGGACGGCGAACTCCGCCATTTCAGGGCGTTCGGAGGGTGGCGGCCCACAGATGCTGATCGGACAATCGTGGCGCTCTGCGCCTTCGATGAGCATTTGAATGCAGCGTAAGACGCCGGGGTTACAGGGGTCGAAATCGGCGGCACTGACGAATGCCGCACCGGCATCGATGCCGAGGATCACTTGTGTCAAATCCCTCGACCCGATGGCGATGCCGTCGAACAGATCGGCCAGACCATCGATCTCCATGGCGTTATTGGGCACTTCGGCCATCAAGTGCATCTGCAAACCATCCACGGTTTGGCGAAGACCGTTGGCCGCCATCGCGTCGATGACTGCATGGGTCTCGGACAGGCGTCGGCGGGGTTAGCGCACGCGCGTCAATCGCCCCGGTCAGCCTGCAGCTCTAGTATTGTAGGCGGGCGGCTCGTGTGGGGTAGGTCTACAACGACGCGTGCCAGCCGATGTCCGTGACGAGCGGCCCAAACTTGGCGGCGCGTCGATTGGATACTTTGCCT
>JAPKDN010000295.1 GCA_028822575.1 Alphaproteobacteria bacterium
GCTATCACCGAGACGGTTATGTCATCCCCCAAAGCTTTCGTTTGAGCGATACCGAGCTGAAAACGCTGCGCGACGCAGTGTACCGTGTTTTGGAGGATAATGCCGACGTTCTGCCGGACCGGATGATCAATACCCATCTCGATGGCGGCGCCCCATATGGTATTCGGGGCCAGAAGGCGATCCATGATATCGCCCGTGACCCGCGCATCCTCGACATGGCTCAGGCGGTGATGGGGCCGGATCTGATCCTGCTGTTCAGCCATCTGTTCTGCAAGCCGGCGGCAAGCAACCGGTCGGTGCCCTGACATCAGGATGGTCCGTTCTGGCCGGTATCCCCGCTTGCTTCCTGCACAGTCTGGATAGTGTTCGACAAGGTCGACGAGGCCAATGGCGCGATGCGAATGATCACTGGTTCGCACCGCCAGGACTATAAGAGGCATGACGTTACCGATGATGTAAATTCCACGCTTAACCACGAGATAAGTTTGGATCTCATCGACGAAAGCGTGGCGGTGACCATCGAGTTGGAACCCGGCCAGGTTTCGTTGCACGACATAGGCATCATCCACTGCTCGGCGGCTAATTCCTCGGCCAGGCGCCGGGCGGGGCTCGCGTTGCGGTACATGCCAGCGACCTCGAACATGTACCGCCAGCAGGAAAACGCCGCTGCGAATTGGACTACCATGCCGATGGAGATGGTGCGCGGCGTCAACCAGCACCCTGACAACAATTTCGCGCTGGGCGAGTTCGGGCGACCCTTGGGCTAGGTGGGTGGTGTGGTGATTTAGGGGCCGTCGAGGTGGTTCGGCAAGGCGTCGTGCCGGCCCGCCCTTGCAGTTCACGAAAAAAGTTCCAATATCATCGAACAATAAACTAAGTCGGGCGCGCGGCGGAACGCGGTGATGCCTTCAGTATTGGATCCAACATGCCACCGCGCCATGCCCCGGATATGAGCTATCGGCCGACGGCCAAGGCGGAATGGAAGACGATCCGCACGCTTCTGCCTTATCTTTGGCCGCGCGGGGAGTGGACGATCCGGGCGCGGGTAGTCATTGCGTTGGTCTGTCTGGTGATCGCCAAGCTCGCCACCGTTATGGTGCCGGTGCTCTACAAGGAAGCGGTCGACGTAATCTCGGCCGAAGGGGCCTTCGTGGTGACTGCGCTGGTTGGGATCCTGGTCGGATATGGCATCTCTAGGGTGGCCCAGCAGGGATTCGCCGAACTGCGCGATTTCTTTTTCGCCCGTGTTGGCCAGCGTGCGATCCGGGCGGTAGGCCTCAAGACCTTTCGCCATCTTCATTCTCTGTCACTACGCTTTCATCTCGACCGGCAGACAGGCGGGCTCTCCCGAGCGATCGAGCGTGGGGTCAAGGGCATCGAGTTTCTGTTGACCTTCATGCTGTTCAACATCGTACCGACCCTGCTCGAGATCGCCATGGTCTGTGGTATTCTGTGGGCGGTGTTCGACATCTGGTATGCCATAGTCACCCTGGTGACGGTCAGCATCTATATCGCCTTCACCTTCTCGGTCACGGAATGGCGGATGAAGTTTCGCCGCCAGATGAATGAGATGGACTCCAAGGCCAATACCCGCGCCATCGACAGCTTGATCAACTACGAGACCGTCAAATATTTCGGGAACGAGGAACACGAGGCCAATCGCTTCGACAGCTCCCTTCGGCGTTACGAGGACGCGGCGGTTCGCAGCAAGACCACCCTGGCGTTAGTGAATATCGGCCAGGGGTTCATCATCGCCGCCGGCCTTACCATCGTCATGACAATGGCGGGCTATGATATTCAGTCTGGGATAATGACGGTCGGTGGCTTCGTAATGGTGAATACCTATCTCATGCAACTTTTTCAGCCGCTGAATTTCCTCGGGTTTGTTTATCGCGAGATCAAGCAGTCGCTGACTGACATGGAAGCAATGTTTCGGCTGACCGCCGAACAGCGGGAGGTGACCGACGCCGAGAGTGCGCCGGATCTAGTGGCCAAAGGAGGGACTGTTTCCTTTCGCGAGGTGAAATTTGGCTATGGTCCGGATCGCGAAATCCTTAAGGGTCTGTCCTTCGAGGTTCCAGCCGGCAAGACCGTCGCCATCGTCGGCCCCTCCGGCGCGGGCAAGTCCACGATCTCCCGACTGCTGTTCCGGTTCTATGATGTGACTTCGGGCGCGATCGAGATCGATGGTCAGGATATCCGTTCAATCACCCAGGCTAGTCTGCGCAAATCCATTGGGATCGTTCCCCAGGACACTGTGCTGTTCAATGACTCAGTCTACTACAACATCGCCTATGGCCGCCCAGACGCCAGCCCAGGCGAGATCGAGGAGGCCGCCAAGCTCGCCAGTATCCATGATTTCGTGATGAGCCTTCCCGACGGCTACAACACCTCGGTAGGTGAGCGCGGGTTGAAACTGTCGGGCGGTGAGAAGCAGCGGGTGGCGATTGCTCGCACAATTCTAAAACGTCCGGCGATTTTCCTATTCGACGAAGCCACCTCGGCGCTGGATTCCCACACCGAAAAAGCCATTCAACGCAGCCTTGCAGCAGTATCGGCGGATCGTACGACACTGACCATCGCACATCGTCTGTCCACCATTGTCGACGCCGATGAGATCATCGTGCTGCGGGACGGCGCCATCGCTGAGCGCGGTCGGCACCACGATCTACTGGATTGTGCCGGCATATATGCCGGCATGTGGCGCGAGCAGCAGAAGACTGCACGCGGACTGGTGGAAGGCGAAGTCTTGGCTGTTGAGGGGGCTGCGGCGTTGGCTTAGCTGGCGGCTCAAGTGATTCGGAGAGTTCTTCTTCCTGAACTTGATCGGGGAAGAAGAATATCTATTGGACTGCTTTTTGTTCGTTAGGCCTGTCCGCCGCTGACTGGCGCGGTTCCAATCGAACGCCTCCAGCCCAAGACCCTTGGCAGGTTCAGCTGATGCTCCTTCGCGCAGGCAATTGCGTTTTCGAAGCTTGCGTCAAGGCATATACAAAACGCAATGGTCACTTTCAACTGACCGAACCCTTTTTTGCGCCCGCGAACAACACCGTGTGCTGCCGCGCCAACGCCTGCTGGTGAAAAGCCAGGCCCGCCACCTCATACTCACCCACCGGCCGTGGTTCTGGGTCGAAATGTCCATGGGTATCCTTGCCGCGCGCCAGGGTCGCGGTTGTACGACCGCCGAGTTGACGCACATTGCTGGCGATATAGCGAATGGCGAAACCGATCCTGGGGGTATCGCTGGTATTGGGATCGGAGCCGTGGACGATTCCGACATGGTGCAGCGACATTTCACCTGGCGCCAAGGTGATATCGGCGGCTTGGTCCTTATTGACCTCAACCGCGACCTCCTGGCCGCGGGTCAACAGGTTATCCTCGGCGAAGGTATCGCGGTGATCAAGCGCCTCATGCTGACTGCCTGGTACCACGCGCATGCAGCCGTTCTCGCGTTTGCTTGGGCTGAACGCTATCCAGGCGGTGAGGATCTCATGCGGCTCCAACCCCCAATAATTCGCGTCCTGATGCCAGGAGACATAGCCTGGGTCTCCCGCCGGCTTGGCGAAGAAACTGCTGCCCCAGGCCAGAAGGTTTGGCCCAAGGATCGCGCTGACTGGTTCTGTCACCGCGGGGTCCTGGACCAGATCGTAGAGCCAGGGGAAAACCAGATGCGGCTTACTGCGCAGGACAATGCCGGCATCGGTCACCCCGCGCGCTTTGAAACTGTTGTACTGGGCCAGGAGGTTGCCGGCGCGATCGGCGTCTATGGCGCGCACGGGCGAGAGATAGCCATCACGGTGATAACGCTCCACTTCTTGCGCTGCAAGGGTACCGGCCATCGCTTTGTCTCCTATCATCTTTCGATCATGGTGAACTTTGCTATCACCTCGGCGCGACCACAAGGGGGAAGTCTGGCGCCCTGATCATCCATCGATTCAAGAACGCTGATCATGACGGCGCACCAGAAAAATCAGTGGGATCGACGCGAAGCCGGTGATCGCCAATAGATAGAAAGCGTTAAGGTAGCCGATCATCGACGCCTGCCGCTCAATCTCACCGCTGAGACGAGAGAGACCCTCCAGACTACCAATATCCCATTGGCCCATAGCGCTGGGAAAAGCCAGCAGTTCGTTAAACGGATTGATCGCGCTGCTCATAGCCATATAGTTCGTCGTGGTGGAGCGGATGATCAACGTGACGGTCAGGGAAATGTAGATGCTACTGCCTATATTGCGCAGCAGATGAAGGACCGAGGCGCCTTCGGGAACGTCCTTCGGATCGATACCCGAGAACATGATGACCGTCAGCGGCACCCAGGCGAGACCAACCCCAAACCCCTGAATAAAACTGGCCCAGGCAACATCGGATGTCGTCATGTTAATATCGAACTGCGCCAGAAATAAACAGGACCCGGCTTGTGCCGCGAATCCAAGCGCGAGACCGATCCGAGGATCGAAGCGGTTGATCCAAACCACGAGAAAGTTGCCAAGCAACGCGCCGATGCCGCGCACTGCCAACAGCAACCCGATGATCGAGTCCGGATAGCCGCGCAGGCTCTGCAACATGGTAGGGAACAGCACCATCGGGGTGAAGTTCAGCATCCCGTACAAAAACACCAGGATTACCCCGAGTGCATAGTTCCGATCCTGCATCAGCCTAGGATTCAGATACGGATTTGGTGACGTTAGGATATGTGAGACGAAAATATGGAAACAGATCAGCGCCACCGCCGCCTCGATCAGGATTTCGGTCGAGTCGAACCAGTCCAACCGGTTGCCCCGGTCCAGCAATAGCTGAAGCGCCGCCAGGGCGACCGAAAGGCTGATGAAGCCGGTCCAGTCCAGACGGCTC
>JAPKDN010000296.1 GCA_028822575.1 Alphaproteobacteria bacterium
GTTTGATGAAGGATGGTTACGGATCGATCGTGATCCGCAATCCTGGTGCCAAGCACTCGATCGCGGTTGGTATCCTGAACCGGTTAAATCTAATCATTGATGGTTCCTTGGGCTATTTCGGATGCGGGTTAATCGACGGCCCGAATGTCCGGATTAGCGGGCGCGTTGGCTGGTCTTTCGGCGAGAACATGATGGCCGGTACGGTGTTAATCGAGAAAAACGCCGGCTCGACCTTCGGTGCCGCCATTCGCGGTGGTGACTTAGTTTGCAAGGGCTCGGTCGGCTCTCGTACCGGGATAGACATGAAGGGCGGCACGATCATCGTCGGCGGTGATACAGGCGCTTTTTCTGGGTTCATGATGCAGCGCGGACGAATGATTGTTTGCGGCAACGCCGGCAAGAATCTCGGCGATTCCATGTACGACGGCACCATCTATATCGGTGGCGAAATCGCGGATCTCGGTGTTGACGCGGTACCCGCGGAACTGACCGACCTCGACAAGGCTTGGCTTGCCCGAAAGCTCTCGCTTTACGATCTTTTGCCCGAAAAGGGTGTGGAGCATTTCACCAAGATCGTCGCCGGCAAGCAGCTCTGGAACTACGACAATCTCGAGCCGTCGGAAAAGAAAATCATTCTCTAAGTCAAAGTGGAGTTAGCCCCATGCCTAACGGCGAAGCGGCACCAAAAATTCACCCCGAGAAGAAGCCACTCAGCCGGGACGTCAATCGTCTTGGCAACAGTTTCGTCTTTCCTCCCTCGGTGATCGACGACATCCATATCAAGTCCGAACTTGGACGTTATCGGATGCGCGGATTTTCGTTGTTCAAGAAAATCCCGCATTGGGATGATCTCACCTTCATGCCGGGAACACTCACCCGGTTCGTCATCGAAGGTTATCGCGAGAAATGCGAAACCAAAACGATCATTGGTCCAAGAGCCAAGCGTCCCATCGAGCTCGATATTCCGATCTACATCACCGGAATGAGCTTTGGTGCCTTGTCCTACGAAGCCAAGACGGCTCTCGCGCGTGGCGCCACGATGGCGGGAACCGCGACATGTTCTGGTGAAGGCGGGATGATCCCGGATGAGCGCCGGTACTCCTCGAAATGGTTCTACCAATGCATTCAGTCGCGTTATGGCTTCAACCCACACCATCTGCTGCTCGCGGATGGTTGTGAGTTCTTCATTGGCCAGGGCTGCAAGGTCGGCTTGGGCGGTCATTTGATGGGCCAGAAAGTCACGGACCAGGTCGCGGAAATGCGCTCCTTGCCGGCGGGCATTGATCAACGTTCTCCGGCGCGTCATCCCGATTGGCTCGGCCCGGATGATCTGGCCTTGAAGATCGAGGAAATTCGCGAGGCCACGGATTGGCAAATCCCGATCCAGCTCAAACTCGGTGCCGCGCGGGTCTATGACGACGTGCGGATGGCGGTAAAATGTGATCCTGACTCGATCTATATCGATGGCATGGAGGGTGGCACCGGCGCCGGCCCGCATCTCGCAACCGAGGAAACCGGCATTCCGGGCATGGCGGCGATCCGCCAAGCTCGACGGGCGATTGATGACCTTGGCAAACGCGGCGAGATCTCCCTGGTTTATGCCGGCGGCATTCGCAACGGCGGCGACGTGGCCAAGGCCATCGCGCTTGGCGCCGACGCAATCGCCATCGGTCATTCCGCGATGATGGCCTTGAACTGTAACAAGGACATCCCGGAAGCCGACTACGAGGCAGAGATGGGCGTCGAGGCGGGGAGTTGCTATCACTGCCACACAGGTCGTTGCCCGGTTGGCGTTGCGACCCAGGACCCGGCATTGCGCCAGCGGCTTGATCCCGACAAGGCGGCGGAGCGGGTGTATAACTTCCTGCACACGCTGACCATCGAGTGCCAGATGATGGCGCGGGCCTGCGGCAAGACGGACGTTCACAGCCTGGAGCCCGAGGATCTCGCGGCTCTGACCATGGAGGCCTCGGCGATCGCCGCCGTTCCCTTGGCTGGGACGGAATACACCGTGGGCGTTGATGATTATCACAAGCTTTGATCGGGTAACGTCGGCCCAGTGATTGGGCCAACACTCCGACAAGAGGAGCGGAAAAGTGGCAGGTACGAGCTACAAGGGCGCCGAGATCGAGAACATCGATAAGTTCATCACCGGCAGCGGTCTGGACTCCGAGCGCGAGAAGGAAATCGGTCAGCACATTGGCTATCGGTACGACGTCAACCTGGTCCCCGACTACGACCGACTAACGCCGTTCCTGGCAAAGTACATTGAGTATATGGGCTGGGATGACCTGAATTGGTTGGAAGACGTCCATTTGGGCTACGAGGATGGGAGGCCGGCGGTTTTCGACCGAAATATTAACGGTTGGGTCAGTATCCCAGAGACGATGGAACTGCCGGACAATCAGCAGGACCGGGACATGCTGGCCCGCGAGATGCTGATCAAGTTTCAGATGTCGGCGCGCCATCCACTGGTCCAGCTGCGAAATGCCTATGCGAAGGCTTGATATCACGGGCGAGCGCTCGATCGCCGACTTATGAAGAGGGTTGCCGCGATGACCAGAATTGCCTGCCTTCAGATACCGGCTCGCGAAACAGCCGAGGATGCGACGGACATCGCGGTGACGTTGGCCGAACAGGCCATCGACCAAGGCGCCACCGTCCTTTGCCTGCCGGAATATTGTGGCGGCTTGAGGACCGAAGGCGCCCAGTTCGCACCGCCGGTGTTTAGTGAGCCGTCTCATCCGACGGTAAAGCGGATGAAGGCATTGGCGGCGGAGCGTAACGTGTGGGTCTTGGTCGGATCAGTCGCGGTGACCGGCAAGGATACGAGGTACTCCAACCGCAGCTTGCTTATCGATGACACGGGCGAGGTTGTCGCGCGGTACGACAAACTGCATCTGTTCGACATTGACCTGGGCGAACAGGGCACCTACCGGGAATCCGACACGGTGTTTCCGGGCGAACAGGCGGTCGTGGTCGACACGCCTTTCGGTACGGTTGGAATGTCCGTCTGCTACGATTTGCGTTTCGGTGGATTGTACCGAGATATGGCTTTCGCGGGTGCCGAAATCTTGACCATCCCAGCGGCATTTACCAAGACCACGGGAGAGGCGCATTGGCATGTCCTCAATCGCGCGCGGGCCATTGAAACAGGAACCTTCGTCGTCGCGCCCTGCATGATTGGCGAAGTCCCCGGTGGCGGCGCCGCCTATGGCCACTCCTTGATTATCGATCCCTGGGGCAAGGTATTGGCCGATGGTGGCGAAGGCGTCGGCATCGCCATTGCCGATATTGATGTGTCATTGTCGCCGGCTACCCGGGCCAAGGTTCCGAATTTGAAACACGAAAGAGCGTTCGGAATAACCCGGCGCAACGCCATACGTCCATCGGAAGTGGCGGCGTCATAATGTCTGGAGAGCCGGCCACATCGAACAACGTGGTTGCGCTCGCGGTGGCGCAAAAGAAGATGTCGCTCGCCTTTCTCGGCTGGCAATGCCGCGTCCGACAGCTCTCTGCCCGCAGACATGAAGGCAAGCCTAACCCGGCGATGCTGCCGAACCTGACGCTGCGCGACCAAGCGGAGCCACTCGGCGCCATTGTCACGGTAATGAATAAACGCCCAGAATTCTCTCGAACTAAGGAATTCCGGCATATCTATCAGAAAACCAATGATCCGAAGCAACGCCGGGATGACGCCCTGAAAATCATTCAGGAAATGTACTATCAGATAACCGAAGAATTTTCAGACGTGCTGACCGCCACCTTTGCTCCTGGATCCATGGGTGCCGAGACAATGTTACACGCCGGTTTCGGACGTTTGGATTTCGAGGAATTCGGGCAAACCTACTCGTTTCCAGTGCGGATCGCTCGATTGATATCGAACGATCCTTTGTATCAGTCAACATTCTGGCACAATGCCATGTTCAATCCATCCATGGACCCGAACCTGACAATCATCGGGTTTCAACCGGATTGGTCGACGGCGACCTCAAATCCCTGACCGCGATCGCATCTCGCTAGCGCGAGGGAGGTACCGATGAACCAACTGCTCTCGACCGCCAGTTTGCGAGGCACGGTGCGCGTTCCAGGCCTGCCCCTTTTGGCATCGAACACGGAACGCTATGTGGTCAAGGGCGGAGGGTCAGTTGCGATCCGCATGGTCGCGGGCGATGAATTCACCATAATTGACCGCGAAGGTCTGCAGCCGGCCGAACTCGTGGCCTTTGACGAACATGGCAAAGGCGCCGCGGGGCTTTTGGGAGCTCACGCGACGTCGGCGGCGACGGGTTACTCGGCCTATCTCGCGAACGAAGACTTGTCCGCCATCGCCTCACGGCAAAAACTTCAAGCGAGCGGCGTCAAACTCGCATCGGGAACCACGATCGCGGTATTCCAGGATTGGTCTCGCGCCGGGGATCAGGTGAAATTCACCGCGTCCGCTGGCGGCACCCTTCTGATTCTGGCGCCCGGGTCTCCGATGTCGGTCGACGCTCAGAACCCTCCAACGGAAATCATTGTGTTCGTCGAACGGGTTGAGGCGAGAGCCAGCGGTGAATTCCGACTCCCGGAACCACTCGCCGATCCGCTGCTCGATATCAACATACAACCTGGAAACGCCTCGAGTTTCGAAGTCCGAAAGGGCGATTACATCCAGATCCTCGACGTGCAAGGCCGGGAGTGCTCGGACTTCCAGGCGTTCGACGCTCGAGCGTTGGACAAAGGGTTGGAGCGGGACATCGATACGACCACGACGCGGAGCTTGATGGGAAATCTCTATCCGGCGCCGGGTCTCTATTCCAAATATTACACCATGGACCACCAGC
>JAPKDN010000297.1 GCA_028822575.1 Alphaproteobacteria bacterium
GACCAAGACACTCACCAACATTCGCGGGATCGGCCGATGGAGCGCCGATATCTACATGCTGTTCGCACTCGGCCGTGCCAATGCCTGGCCAATTGACGATCTCGCCATTCAGGTCGCAGTCCAAAAACTGAAACGCATGCGTAAGCGCCCCGACCGCAAGCGGATGGAAGCAGTCGCCAAACGCTGGCGGCCCTATCGTGGTGTCGCAGCGCTGTTCCTGTGGCACTATTACAAAGGTGCACCCACCTAGGCAGACAAATAGAGAAGGAATACAGATGTCCGATACGCCCGTTCTTGATGGCCCCCGCTACGGCCCCGCCGCTGGTGGCGATCCTCAACAGTTGATCATTCTGTTGCACGGCGTCGGTGCCGACGGGCGTGATTTACTTGAGATGGCGCCGCATCTCGCCGAATTCTTCCCCAACGCCGCCTTCGTCGCGCCCAACGCCCCGAACCGCTACGAACAAGGCCTGTCCGGATATCAATGGATTTCGAGCAGCATCCGCGTCGAAACCGAGGTAGTCGAAGCAGTCAAGGTATCCGCTGATATTCTCAATCAATTCATTGATACGGAATTGTTAAACGCCGGGCTCCCACCCGAAAAACTCGCCTTGCTAGGATTCAGCCAAGGCACGATGATGAGCCTCTACGCGGCCCCCCGCCGGCCGCACCCCATTGCCGGGATCGTCGGGTATTCGGGGCGTCTTATCGGCGCGGATCTGCTGGCCACCGAAGTCGTGAGCCGCCCACCAGTCTTTCTCGCGCACGGCGCCATAGACGCGGTCGTCCCAGTCGAATGCATGGATGTCGCGGAGCAGATTCTTGGCGAAAACGGGTTTTCGGTCCAAGCCCTGCGCTGCCCGCATCTCGGCCACAGCATTAACGAGGATGGCCTGGTGCAAGGGACACAATTCCTGCGCACCGTATTCGGCGTCTGACGGAGATCGTCATGACGTTGCAAAACCGCGTCAACCCCTTTGGAGAAATTGAAGCCACCCCAGCACGCGGCGATTTCATGGGCAATCGCGGCATCCTGCATGGCGACACCAAGGAATTGGGGCATCGGCGTTGGGCGCATGACAATTGGATTATCTGCCTGACATCGTTTCGCGGACGCCAGCGCCAAATCATGACACCACACCGATACACCGAGCTGTTTTTTCTGGATGAAGCGGTGGCCATCGCGGCGGGGCATAGGCCCTGTTACGAATGCAGACGCCAGGACTATCACGCGTGGGCGGCAGCCTGGCAACGGGCGACACGGAGCGATGCGCCACCACGCGCAAAAGAGATGGACCAGGCACTTCACAAGGAGCGCATCATCCACCTACCCCAGCGGCAACGTTGCTGGCGGGGCACATTGCGCGACCTACCGGATGGCACCTTTATCAGTTGGGAGGGAGCACCTTTCCTGGTTTTCGACCAGTATCTCTTGCGCTGGACCCATTGCGGATACACCGAGATATCACCGCGGCCGACTCAGGGAGAGGTCATCGTTCTAACGCCACCAACATCGGTCGCCACTCTTGCAAACGGCTTCCGGCCTCGACTTCATAAATTTTCGACCAAACTCAATATACGACACCGAGGTCAATAATTTTACCGAGTCGAGCCCAATATCTTGTGTCGTCTCAGTAAATCCGATATCAGATTAGGGTCCGCCAAGTACGCTGAATCAACAGAGGAATGACGGGTGATGTGGGGTTCGAAAGAAAGTCCAGCCCTGGTGTTGAATGCGGACTTCCGTCCGCTGAACTACTTCCCTTTGTCTCTTCTGTACTGGCAGGACGCCGTTAAAGCGGTGCTCACAAACCGGGTCAACGTGATCTCCGAATACGACCAACTCATCCATTCGCCTTCCTTCGAATTACGGCTACCAAGCGTCATCTCGCTCAAGGAATACGTCCCACAAGCGCGAAAACCTGTTTTCACCCGGTTCAACGTCTTCCTGCGCGACCGTTTTGCTTGTCAGTATTGTGGCGTCGCGTTGCCATCCCACGAATTGACCTTCGACCACGTTGTCCCGCGCTCGCGCGGTGGGCGTACAACATGGAAAAACGTGGTAACATCATGTGCCCCCTGCAATCTGCGCAAGGGCGGGCGAATGCCGAGGTCTGCCGGCATGCTGCCGAAACGTAGGCCCGAGCAACCAACGATTTGGCGCATGCAGGAAAACGGCCGCCTGTTTCCACCCAACTTTCTGCACGATAGTTGGCGGGATTATCTCTACTGGGATACAGAACTGGAAGCGAACTGACGCCTAGCGTCAGATGCGCGTGGACAGCCAAATCGCCATCCGCGACCCAGACTTCACCAAAGCCGATAATACCAGATAGCCGACGGCGCGCTCCGCCCCATGATCGAGCGCTGTGTCGCGATGCTCTAGCTCTTCCATGCGGAATTCTTCGATCGTGCTTTTCAAACCCGATTCGGCGGCACCCAAGCGCTCGGCCTGTTCCCGGTAATGCTCGTCGATCACTTCCTCGACGGCGACCGTGCACGCCATTGCCGCACGCGGCCCCATTTGCGCTGTCACCGCGCCGAGTGCGAAACCCGCAACCCGCCAGAGTGGCGACAAGATTGTCGGCCGAACCTGACGCTCGACGATGAGTTTTTCGAACGTCTCCAGATGCCGCCCTTCCTGCGCCGCCATCTCCAAGACCGCGTCGCGCGCACCTCCAGGCGGCAAGACTGCAAGCTGACCTTCATAGATACGGACGGCGCCGTATTCACCCGCATGATCGACACGGATCATCGCCTCCACCGCCGGCACTGGATCGCCTGGCAGATATAGGGGCCCCAACTTACGCTGCATCGCCATCCGTCCCGCCCCGCCGAAGCAAGACCAATCCACCAAGGCCGAGCACTAAGGACAGCAACATATTATAGCTCGCCATAGATATACCCATCAGCGTCCACGCGACTTCGTCGCAGCGCACCACCTTGGCACTCATGATTTGGCGTTTCAGGGCTTCGACCGTCATCGGCATATCGCTCTCCCCGCCGCAGGACGCCAAGCCCTGCCACCACTGCTGTTCGACGCCAACATGAAAACCAGCAACTCCGGCACCGCCTAAGATTGCAAACGAGGTCAACGCCAGTACGACTTTCTGTAATCCGGGGTTTCCCCGCAGCAACAAAGCGATCAGCCCGAGCCCGATGGCGATCCACCACGGCCAGCGCTGATAGAGGCAGAGGACACAGGGCTGCAAATCACCAATATACTGAAATCCGTATACGGACCCTAAAACCGCGATGCCGAGGACCGCTTGAAACAGCGCGATGCGGTTCATATCGAGCCTTTCAGCCCATTTAAGTGCGATACTCATATTTAGCATTTAACCACGTTCGGCGGCGTTACAATAGTTTGATCAACCCAAAGCCAGCAAACAAAAGAACAACAAAAACAATGGTTAATATCTCCAGCCGTTTTTCAATAAATTTGCGGATCGGCGGCCCAAATTTCCAGAGCAATGTGGCCTCCATAAAGAACCGCAGGCCGCGGCTCAAAACAGAAGCCACGATAAAGACGATCGGGTCGAGAGCAAAGACGCCGCTGGCAATGGTAACGACTTTATAGGGAAACGGCGTCAACCCCGCCATCGCGACGATCCAGGCACCATATTCGGCATAGGTACCACGAAATTCCTCAAACTTCCCGCCATAGCCGTAAAATTCAACGATCTGGCTACCAATCGTGTCGTAGAGGAAATAGCCGATGGCGTAGCCCGCCAATCCACCAAGGACAGAGGTGACGGTACACACTGCCGCAATCCGCCACGCCGCAGCCCGATCCGAGAGCACCATCGGGACGATCATCACGTCAGGCGGGATCGGAAAGACCGAACTTTCAGCAAAAGAGATCAGCGCCAGCCACCAAATCGCCTGCGGATGTGCCGCCAGGTTGATGACCCGGTCGTAGAGCCGCTTAATCATGATCCGTTCGAGCCGTCCATCAGGACGACATGCCGTATGATTTCTGCGGGACATCCCGATTGAGCGACAAGTGGGTATGAACGCCCATCCACGGCGCGTCGACGCTGTCGCGCCGTATGCCCACAGTTGCCCGACCCGGGCGCGGATAAGATTCGCCATTCTCATGGAACCCAGTCGAATTCCACACCAGAACGGCGACGGCGAACAATCGATCTGGCGAGAGCCGCACGTGCAACGTATCTGTCAGAAATTCAAAGTCGCGAATGGTCGGCCAGATGCTTTGCCATTGCCGTTCGATCAAATTTTCCCGACCTTCGACCGTATCCATCCAGGTCCCAAAACCAACAACGTTTTCCTCAAACATGGGGCGAGCAGAATCGAAATCCACAGCGGCGACATATCTACTCCAGGTGTCAAACCATGCCTTAATAGAATCGTGATCCACCTTTTTGGGTGCTGATTGGGTCATCGCAGTTTCCAAATTCTATTGCCGTGCCACATTAGTATATGGCGACACCCCGATTTGAAAACAACAACGCACATGTACGCTACGCCGGGATCAGGAAAGGCCGTGCCACCCTCTGAATGGCCACTTAAGCGGCCATTATACCCTCGAGCCCTGCCCATTACCTTGACGTGACATGACAAAAAAAATCTTGTCTCTGTCTAAAACATTGCTTATCGAGCCAAATGCATGACTTTACCCCTAGAAAACATTAAAGTTCTCGACCTCACCCGGGCTGCTGCTGGGCCTTTCGCCACGATGATTTTGGGTGATCTTGGCGCCGATGTGGTCAAAGTGGAGCCAACACCAAAGGGCGATATGACCCGGTTGTGGGGGCCTTACGACCATGGCATCGGCGTCTATTATCTGAGCATCAACCG
>JAPKDN010000298.1 GCA_028822575.1 Alphaproteobacteria bacterium
ACCAAAGCCAGGTTTCCAAGAACACGTGCCGACAGCGGAACCCAAGTCAACGCGATTATGCAAATCTCTTCCGCTTTGATATTCTGGTCCTGGGATAGTAACAAATCGGCTAGATTACTGCTCGCGCCCTCGTGCTTGGGGTCGATCATCAGTGCGCGACGGTAGTGTCGTTCCGTGCTCGCGGCGTCGGTCTTGCGCGCGTGAAGCACCCCGAGATTGAAGGTGCCTTTTACGTCATCGGGCTGGCAACAGATCGTCGCTCGCAATGCGCGCGACGCGGCATCGAGATCCCCACGCGCGAGTGCTTGGCCGAATTGATTTATGAAGCGGTCGCTCCGCTGCATGGCTGTTTTGTCCGTGGCGGGCGCCGATCCTCGGCGAGTGTGGAAATAAGATCGATCTGCGCCGGCAGGCAAACCTTCCGCAAATCATAGTTCTTTACGATGGTTTGGCGCGCCGCTTTACGGAAAGCCATCGTCTGGTCTTGATTCTCCAGCGCCCAAACCACCGCGTCGGTTACCTCGGCGGACTTGAAGAAATCCACCAAGCGCCCGTTCACGCCATCGTTCACGACTTCCGTCACTGGCGTCGTGCTAGAGGCGATTAGCATGCACTCATGGGACATCGCTTCCAGCATCGACCACGACAGCACGAACGGATAGGTCAAATAAACATGCGCCTTAGAGATCGATAACACTTGTTGGAATACGGAATAGGGCACACGGTTGAAGAAATGCACTCTTCGCGGATCAAATTTAGTTCGGGCCAGCATGAATTGCCGCCAATTCGCGTCGGCTGGAGGAGGCATGCCATAGCTCACCTCGTCACCACCGACCACAACGACCCGGGCATTGGGCCGCCGCTCCAGGATCCCCTTGATACTTTGCATAAAGACGTCAAAGCCGCGATACGGTTCCAGATTGCGTGCGATAAAGGTCACTACCTCGTCCTCAGCCGATAATGTTAACCCGTTCGGCAATTCCAGCACGGTTGTTGGGTCCGCGACACACAGATCCGTATCGACGCCATCGTGGATGACCGAGATGCGGTCGCGAATCATTTCCGGATGCCGGCTCCATTGCCACCATGTTGGGCTAATGCCCCAATCTGATGCCTCGAGGCTCATCAGCATATGGGCATTTCGAACGCGGGTTCGGCAATCTCGATCAAGATTCGGAGCGTGATCGGGAGCGAAGTCGATATCGGCGCCCTTGGACGTATAATAAAACTCCGAGAAGGCAAGAATCCGAGATTCGGGAAAGGCATCTCTCAGGAATAGCGCCTCACCCCAACCAGTATGCGCGCAAATGACATCGGGGATAAATCCCTTCTTGCGCAGACCAAGTCCGGCTCGAACTGCGCCCTGGCCATGCAGCACCTGATCTTCCAACCGCTCCAAATACTGATGAATCTTAGGCGTCGGCTGACGGGTTAGTTTGTAGGTTACTTTCGTGATGCCAGGGATGTCGGGCTTGCCCTCCTTGGTAACGAATGCAACTTGGTTCGCCGGGTCCTTGGCCAAAATGGGCGCCAGATGCTTGTACTGGCCCGGCATGTTCTGGTGGACAAATAGAACTTTCACGTTTTTAGCCCATTCCTAGACAATTTACGAACGCCGATTTCGTTTGCGGCATTAGGGTTGAAAGCCTAAATAAGGTGAACTGCGGCGGATCGTCAAATACGGCACCACATGACTATTCGGCAAGCCAACATATGGCAGCTGAAATACGTATGGGATCCGACCCAAGGCCCAAGCCAATCGCTTCACGGCCAAATGCAAGGTGGCTGGAGTCAGTCAGGTGAGTCAATGTCGGTAGGAACCAAGACCAAATCAGGTCCCGACCCAATGAAGGAAATGCTGCGAGCCTCGCGTGGCGCCTTTGTGACGGCGGCGTTCTTCAGTTTTTTCGTCAACCTGCTCATTTTAACCATGCCAATTTACATGTTCTCGCTTTTCGACCGGGTTTTGGGCGGAGGCGGCAACAAAGTGACACTAGCTTTCTTGGCGATTATTGCAGTAAGTGCGTTGCTGGTTCAAGCCTTGATCGATATTGCGCGCACTTACCTGTTCGTTCGGGTGAGCACCTGGATCGATCGCCAAATCGGAGAAAAAGTACTTGCCATCTCGCTGAGGCAGGCCACGGCACGTGGCGCCCAACGGGATACTGCAATGCTGGAACGTATGAATTCGCTGCGTAACTTCCTCTCCGGAGAACAAATATTCATGTTGATGGATATACCCTGGGTGCCGCTGTTCATGGCATTTCTCTTCTTTCTTCAATTTTGGATAGGCGCAGCAGCATCGATTATCGCCAGCATCATCTTTATTTTGGCGCTAGCGAACCAATGGTTCACGGGTCCCGTCAAAATTGCGGCTACGGGCGCGGTGAACGAATCGCAAAGGAAAGCTGAGGTCAGCCTGCGGAACGCCGATGTTATCGAAGCGATGGGCATGGGCCCGCAGATTACCCGCCGTTGGGAACGCGACAATGATATCGCCCTTGATCAATCCAGCATTTTCACCCGCCGCGTAGGCATTATGACGTCGTTAGCCAAAGTGATGCAATTTGGCTCCATGATGGCAATCATGACCGTTGCCGTGGTTCTGATTATCGATCCGGAAGTCAACTTGTCTCGGGGAGCGATGATGGCATCGGTAATCCTCGTGGGACGCGTCATGATGCCGGTACAATCTCTTGTTACGGGGTGGTCCAGCATCGGCGAGGCGTTGGAAGATTATAAGTATATCTCCCAATCACTGCGCGCCGCAGCGTCAATGCCATCGACTAGTCGGGGCGAGTGGGTCAAACCAAAGGGCAACCTTGACGTTATAGACCTGGGATACCACCCGGTCTCCACGCCGGCACCGGTTCTGTCAAATATAGGGTTTTCATTGAAAGCGGGAGAATCTTTGGGGATTGTCGGTCCGTCCGCGTCGGGAAAATCAACCCTGGCACGGCTTTTAGTAGGATTGGACCGGCCGAATTCCGGATCCGTCCAACTAGATGGTCAACATGTGCACGAATGGCCACCAGACAGCCTCGGCGCCTATCTTGGTTACCTTCCGCAGGATGTTGAGTTATTCGGAGGGACAGTCAGGGATAATATCACGCGCCGTCGGGACGACTGGACATCCGAAGGTGTGTTGGATGCCGCGCGATTGGCTAATGTCGACACGATGATTAAGTTTATGCCAAAAGGCTACCAAACGGTCGTCGGCAGTGGTGGGACGTTGCTTTCCGGCGGTCAGATGCAGCGGGTTGGATTGGCTCGCGCTCTTTACGGCGATATTAAACTGGTCGTCCTGGACGAACCCAACGCAAACTTGGACGTCCATGGTGAGCAGGCGCTTGCCGATGCGATTGAGGAGCTGAAACGGCGTGGTGTCACCGTCGTGGTAATCCTTCATCGACCCAACATTCTAAAGGTTTTGGATTATGTCATGGTTCTGGTTGATGGTAAGGTCGAGAGAATCGGATCACGAGACGAAATGCTGTCGGTGATAGGCGACCCCGGAGGGGTGAAACAGCCCGATGACCGCGCCATTAACGTGGTTTTCAATCAATCCAAGGCATGAGCACGCGATGTCACTACAAACCATAAGTCAGAATACACTTCCCGCCCGTCCATTGACCGTGTCCATGACCGACAATCCGGGAAAACCGAGCTGGGCGGGCGCGAGCAGGTTTGGTTATATGGTCATTTTGCTGTTTTTTGGTGGTTTAGGGGGGTGGGCCGCATTCGCGCCCTTGGCGAGTGGCGTGAACGTCTCCGGATCCATCGAAGTGGAAACGGGTGTTAAGACTGTCCAACATCTCGAAGGTGGTCTAGTTAAAGAGATTCTTGTTCGCGAAGGGGACCGGGTCACTAAGGGCGAGGTTGTCCTGCGCATGGATCCGCTTCGTTCGGATGCTCAATCGATCGTCCAACGGTCATCCCTGTTATCTTTACTTGTCGAGAGGGCCAGGATAACGGCCGAGGTCGCTGGCGAGGAAGCAGTGAACCTCGATGGCGAGCTCATGGATGCTCTTGAGCAACCGGTTCTGAGGACAATCGTTGAGAGTGAGTTGAAACTTTTCGAAGAACGTAAGGATAGTCGAGCGAGACAGATTGAGATCCGCCAAGAGCGGATCGCTCAGACAGAAACCGAACTCCGAGCGCTCGATATCCGTCTGTCCACGGTGAAAGAGGGTTTGTCGTTCATCGATGAGGAACTTGATGCGGCGCAGAAGCTTTATGACAAACGGCTGACCACAAAATCTCGGCTTTTAGCGGTCAAACGCGCGCGCGTCGGGCTTCACGGGCAGGAAGGAACAATTCTGGAAACCGTTGCCCGGACCAAACAAAGAATAGCCGAGCAAAAGCTTATGATTCAGGCGGAGAAGCAAAACCAACGCACCGCCAACTTCTCCCGCCTCAACCAACTCGATCCAGAGATCACCAAGCGTCGGGAAGGGGCCGGCGTTTTGCAAGCTCAAATCAATCGTATTGAAGTAAAGTCACCAGCCAATGGGCGCGTGATGAACCTCAGGGTCAAAACTGCAGGGCAGGTTATCAGTTACGGGCAGGTGCTGATGGAAATTGTTCCGGACAAGGAAGCGATGGTACTTCGGGGCAAGTTGAAGTCAAAGGATATCGAACAGGTTAAACAGGGCGCCATGGTGAAGGTTAGATTAGCCGCCTTCAACCCAAGATTGACGCCGCCAGTCGATGGGCAGCTTATCAGTATAACGCCGACGACTATCACGGCAGGTAAAGGGAGGCCGACTTACGGCGTGACAATCAAGCTGGACCCCATTTCTCTCAACAGAGCGATC
>JAPKDN010000299.1 GCA_028822575.1 Alphaproteobacteria bacterium
CAATCCGATGGTGCTCAAAATATCATGGCTCAACGCGACGATGGCTCCGACGCCGAACTGCCATTCAAAGCGGAACCAGATGTAAAGCAGGATTGAGATCAGCGCGAGACCAACCGCAAGCGCGCCGGCTTCCTTCAACTCCTCACCAACAGTGGGCCCGACGAACTCGGTACGACGATATTCCACATCAGAGCCTAGCGCCGTCTTCACAGCCTCGATCGCGACCAGCTGCGCGCGCTCATCACCATCCTGGCGCTGAACTCGCACGAGGACATCAGTTTCAGTGCCGAATTCCTGGATGCTCACGTCACCAAGGTTAAGTCTGGAAAGCGTTGAACGAATATTCTGGAGATCCGCCGGACCGGAGGTTCGCACCTCCATCAGGATGCCACCCCGAAAATCGATGCCAAAATTCAGGCCCTGTATGACCAAGCTGCCAAGCGCGCCAAGCACCAGGATGATGGAAAAGACGAAGGCAATCTTACGATTATGAACGAACGGAATTTTAGTTCCCGGCGGGATGAAGCGGATTGGTTTCAGCATGCTTCTCTCCGGACGCTCAAATCGGAACCGCGCTGGGCCGACGTCGGCGCAGCCACAGAACCACCATGAAACGAGTCACCATAATCGCGGTAAACATCGAAGTTAAGATCCCAATCGCCAGGGTAACGGCGAAGCCCTTAATCGGACCAGATCCAAAGGAAAACAGGAAGATCGCAGCGAATAGAGTGGTCAGATTGGAGTCGATAATCGTCGTCAGCGCCCGTTTGTAGCCAGCATCAATCGCCGACATAGGCGATCGACCCAACAAGACCTCCTCGCGTATCCGTTCGAAGATCAGCACGTTCGCGTCGACCGCCATACCAACTGTAAGCAC
Organism: Alphaproteobacteria bacterium; assembly: GCA_028822575.1. The sequence goes on from JAPKDN010000299.1 coordinate 878, forward strand.
GATCCCAGCGATACCCGGCAGTGTCAACGTTGCCTGCAGCGCCGACAAGGCGCCAACGATCAGGAGGATGTTGAAGAACAGAGCGATATTGGCGAACACCCCGAACAGGCCATAGGCGACAATCATGAAGGCAACAACCAACACCATGCCAATGATGCTAGCAATCTTGCCTGCCTCGATCGAGTCGGCGCCGAGTCCCGGACCTACTGTTCGCTCCTCAAGTACGACAAGCGGGGCCGGCAGCGCACCTGCACGCAACAACAGGGCAAGATCGTTGGCCGTTCGTGTCGTGAAACTGCCGGAAATGACGCCTGATCCACCCAGGATAGGCTCTCGGATCACGGGCGCGCTGATCACCTTATTGTCGAGCACTATCGCAAAGGGTCGGCCGACATTGTCACTCGTGGCGGTACCAAACCGTTTAGAGCCAACAGTATCAAAACGGAAACTAACGACAGGCTGACCGTCTTGAAATGTCGGCTGAGAATCCACCAAATTTTCACCACTAACCATAACTCTGCGTTTCACGACATAAGCCGATTGCTCCCCCGGCCCTTGGGAAACGGATTCAAGCAGCTGCGATCCTGGCGGCACTCTTCCCGCCAAGGCATTAACCAGCGAGGCGGTTATATCAACCAGGCGAAACGTCATCTTGGCGGTCTGGCCGAGCAGCGTCTTGATTCGCTCCGGATCGTCCACGCCGGGGAGCTGAAGCAAGATACGGTCCTTACCCTGGCGTTGGATTGTCGGTTCGCGTACGCCGGTCTCGTCGATGCGCCGGCGCACGATCTCGATAGACTGCTGAACCGCGCCCGAACGGGCATCGATATCGGCCTGTTCCGTCAGGACGATGCTCGCGTTCCCGTCATCGTCAACCTCGACCACGGTCTCGGGATCAAGTCCCTTGAGCAGGTCCCGCGCCTTTTCAACGTCCTCAGACTTGCGGATGGTCAAACGCACAGCGCCGCCTGAAACCCCGAGACCACGATAACCAATTTTTTCCTTACGCAGGCCCTGCCGGGCGGCGGAAGTTATACTCTCAAGCCGTTCTTCGATGACGACGTCCAACTCGACTTTCAGCAGCAGGTACGACCCGCCCTGTAAATCGAGGCCCAGGCTGACCTTTTTCCCAGGCGCGAAGTTCGGCACGTCCCGGGAATAATCCGCAGTCATCAAATTCGGCGCGGCGTAAATCAGGCCGAGCAGACACACCAAGAGAACGATTGTTGTCTTCCAAGGGGAAAACTGAAGCATCAGGGCACGCTATCCGTTCGTCGGTAAGGGACCATTCAATTCAGCGTTGCGAAACACAACTCAATCGCCGCCGCTTTTGCTTATAACTTCGGAGATCATCCCCCGACGTACGGTTACCCGCACATTTTCGGCGATATCAAGCTCCAATTCGTCACGCTCATCGTGAACCTTGGCGACTTTGCCAACCAGACCACCATTGGTCACGATCCGGTCATTACGCTGGACCTTGCCTAGCATTTCCTTGTGCTCTTTCATCCGCTTTTGTTGCGGGCGAATAAGCAGAAAATAGAAGACAACAAAGATCAGCACCAGCGGCGCCAACGCCATCAGATCAAATCCGCCATCCATGGCCAACTCCTTGGTTCTCGGCGCATGGCCAAGTTTGTAAAAACCCTCGCGCGCCTCCTTCGAAGACCCGCCCAAATTCGGATCGCCGGACTATAGCGACACGACGCTCAAATGCAACGATCTGGCAGTGTATCACCGAATAATTACGCTGATTTTCGCGCGGTTGGGCGCGTGCGCGTCAAGGTCCTCAGGTTTCGAGCTCTCCGCGTGGGTCCACGGCGCGCGACCCTCGACGTAACTCGAAATGCAATTGTGGACGGGTGACGCTTCCTGTCGTCCCAATAGTACCGATGGCCTGCCCCCGTTTCACCCGATCTCCACGTTTGACTAGAATCCGCTGCGCGTGTGCATAAGCCGACGTCCAACCGTCCGCGTGCTTGATCAGAAGTAAATTGCCAAAGACCCGCAATTCCTGCCCCGCATAGGCGACAACGCCATTGTCGGCGGCCACGATCGGCACACCGTTCGGGGCCGCTATATTGATGCCGTCATTGTGGAGGCCACCCTCGCGGGGGCCGAAATTGGAAATGATCCGCCCGCGTACCGGCCAGAGAAAACGTTTACCACCTCGTGACGCGGGCTGGAGGGGAGACGTCCTGGCGGAAATGCGCGTCGCCGATACCAATTGCCCTTTCCGATCCGCTTGCAATACTTTCTTCGTGTTGCTGGGCCGCGGTTGTGGCAGTGGAACCGACGCAGTGGTGTCACGCGTCTTGGTCGTCACGGCAATCCGAAGTGTCGTTTCCTCGGGCGCGCCACGAACCGGCATGCTGAGCTTTTGACCCGCCGCCACCTGATACGGCGCGCGCAGCTCATTCATGGAAACCAAGGTCCGCATGTCCACGCCAAAACGCCGGGATATCGAGAAAACCGTGTCGCCTGGCGCCACGATGTAAACTCTCGGTGGTGGCAACTTTAAGGTTTGCCCCACCTTCAGGAGGAAGGGCGCTTCGAGGCGGTTGGCGTCGATGACGTCCCGCATAGCAACGCCATAACGCCGGGCGATGGCGTACATCGTGTCACCTGGCGCGACATCGACCAGGCCGGATGCTGGTATCGGGATGCTCTTGATTACCGCCGCGGGCGGTGACGACAGTCTTTTCCCAAGGCTCGGAAGCCTGTCCGGTAATCCCGAGCAAGCGTTCACCAGCCCCGTTAGAAGTATGGCAACGAGCATCGACGGTCTATACATGCATGCGACTTCAATATTCCGGATCGCGACACTGCATTCTATGTGCCACTCGCGGGCGGCTCAAGCAATCCCCACCGAACTGGCAAAACTCCATGATATGATTAATCACTTACCAAAGGCACGAAGCGAACGGTCAACATTTTGGTGATGTCGAATCGGCCATCGCGGTATTCAACGCGATTTAGCATCTGATGACCATCTTGGGGACCGACCGGCACGATCATAATGCCACCATCCGCTAGTTGCTTCGCCAATCGCATCGGCATTTCCGGGGCGGCGGCGGTGACGATGATACGATCAAACGGCGCCTGCTCCTTCCATCCTAAGCTCCCGTCGCCATGGCGTGAGACGATGGTGTGCAGGTCCAGCTTCTCGAACCTCTCCCGCGCCTCACGCAGCAGATTGCCATGGCGCTCGACCGTATAAACTCGGCGGCAAAGCTTGGCCAGAACAGCGGCTTGGTAGCCGGATCCGGTTCCGATCTCCAGCACCTTTTGCCGATCGGTCAATTCCAGTGCGGCCGTCATATAAGCAACCACGAAAGGTTGCGAAATTGTCTGCCCGGATGGAATTGGCAAGGCTCGGTTATCGTAGGCGTGAATGCGAAATGTTTCGGGAATAAACAGCTCGCGCGGAACCCGTTCAATCGCGTTCAGGATCGCGAGATCCCCAATGCCCTCACGGCGAAGATCCATGATCAGTTGAATCTTCCTGGCGTCGAGGTCGCTCACGCCAGGGTCCTGGCCAGGCCACCAAGAGTTTTGCGATCCGTGAAATCAAGGCCGATCGGCGTAACCGAAATAGCCCCGGCCGAAATCGCCGCCACATCCGTGTCTCCAGCCGGGTCATCTGCAATGTGCTTCTTACCAATCCAATAGTAGGCCCGCCCGCGAGGGTCAAAGGCCTGGGCAATTTGGTCGCCAACCTTTTCCCGGCCCTGGCTGGTCGCTCGGGTCCCGGTAACGGCATCCCCTGATCCGGCGGGGAAATTCACATTGATCAAGGTGTTTGCGGGCCACCCATTCTGAACCAACACGTTGGTCAAGCCGGCTATATGGGCTTCACCAACCCGCCAATCCTCAACGTCCCCCTCACCTAGTCCCTGGCTGAACGCGAT
>JAPKDN010000300.1 GCA_028822575.1 Alphaproteobacteria bacterium
GCGACAATTAACGTATATTTGCCAATGGCCTGTCGCGACTCGCGAACTGCCAATTTCGGCTCGAAACCGTCTATTCTCAGCATATGAAAACCGGTAAGAAGCAAGCTATAGGCTTTGTTTTTGGACAACTCCAAGGCTTCGGCGCCATCTTTAGCGACCTCCACCGCTTATCCTAACAAGGTAAGCCGTCGCTGAACCTCCAACCGTTTGGTTTCGTCACCCTCCGCCACAAGGATCAGACGACCTTGAGTCAATACGTCTTCCATGCTTGGCGGCTCGATCCTTTACGCCGCAAGCACCTCTGGTCTCTCGAATACCAACAGCACAAGACTAGCCCGGCCGAGCACCACGCCAACCACGCGCAATAACGCATCGTACCTTATTAGCAGCAGCACCGCCTGAGTGAATATTTCCGTCAGATCAACACTCCTCACCGTCCTGTCGCCGTTGGCGAACCTCGAAGGGTGCAAGCTCTCCGTCACGGGCCAAAATCGCATTGGCCCATTCGTGATCGTCGGGGATCACATAGCTATCAAAAGTGGGATGACCTATCGCTAGTTTGGACTCAGCATAGAGTTATAGCGCCGCGAATTCCAGGTTCGCTTGCAGCCGCACGCCTCCCGTCGAGACAATGAAGATTCCCACCGGGCTGTTCTCCAACATGACCTGCAGCAAACCTTCCAGGGCATCGGACAGCAAAGACATCGGTGTCGAGTTCGCCTTTTTGACACGCCAATAATCGGAACATTAGCCTCGCCCAGCCCCCATCGGACAGTTTTACGTGACTCGATCGGTCGTTTGCTCATGGCCGCGGCTCAGCTACCATCCCCAGCGTTATCGCATCTCGGGTATCCGGAGAAATCCCACAATGTCAGCGGCCCTTAAAATCGCCATCGTCGGCGCCGGTATTGGCGGCCTTACTGCCGCCCTCGCGCTATTGCGGCGTGGCCATGATGTCACTGTCTTTGAGCAGGCTCGTGAACTTTCAGAACTGGGTGCGGGTTTGCAAATCTCCGCTAACGGAACGCGGGTCCTGCGCGCGCTTGGCCTCGAGGAGGCGATGGGAGCAGTTATCTGCGAGGCGGCGTGGAAAGAGGTTCGGATTTGGAGTTCTGGCACGACCCGTAAACTCTTTGATCTCGGCACCGATTCCCGTGAGCGGTTCGGGGCTCCTTATTGGTTTGTCCATCGCGGCGATTTTCACAGGGTGCTTCGAGAAACAGTCTCCGCCTTAAAGGCCGACGCGATCCGCTCAGGTGCCCGGGTCACTGGTTACGAAGCCCATGAAAACGGCGTTTCCTTGCGTTTCGAGTCCGGGGAGCTGGTGGATTGCGACATCCTGATCGGCGCCGATGGGGTTCACTCGACCCTGCGAAGCCAGATGTTCGAAAGCCCAAAGGCGAAGTTCTCCGGCCTGGTGGCGTGGCGTGGCGTGATCAACATGGACCGGTTGCCGCATGGCTTGCGTCGGCCAGTCGGCACCAATTGGGTTGGCCCGCATGGCCATGTCGTCACCTATCCACTGAAATTGGGGAAAGTTCTGAATTTTGTCGGCGTCGTCGAGGATGCGGAGTGGCGTACCGAGTCCTGGTCGACTACCGGCACCCGAGAGGAGTGTGCGGCGCGCTTCACAGGCTGGCATCCGAATGTCCAGGCTATGATTGACGGTATCGACCAACCCTTCAAATGGGCCTTGGTCGGGCGGGACCCGCTCCCCCGGTGGAGTCTTGGCCGGGTGACCTTGCTGGGTGACGCCTGCCACCCAACCCTGCCGTTTCTCGCCCAGGGCGCCAACATGGCGATAGAGGACGCCATGGTCTTGACCCGCTGCCTCGACTACTTGGCGGATGATCCGGCGCGCGCGCTTAAACGCTATGAGGAATTACGGGTCGATCGCTGTACCAAGATCGTCCAGGGTTCGACCGCCAATGCCGAACGGTTTCACAACCCGGTCCTGGCAGATCCCGGCCAAGCCGAAGACTATCTTGATCGTGAATGGGCACCCGACAAAGTGCGTCTAAGGTATGATTGGCTATTCGAGCACGACGTCAACACCATGGCGATCGACCCGGTCGCGAAGACCGGAGCGCGCAGACAATGAATCATCCAACCGTCGCTATTCTCGACCCTTTCCACCCGGCGATCATCCAAACTATTCGAGACCTTCTACCCGACGGGTGGGACATGAAAGTCGCCGCAGAGACGACCTTGTCGGCCCGCGCCGAAGCCGTTGCCAGCGCCGATGTCGCCTTAATCATGGGCACCAGGATGGATCCGGAATTGCTGGGCCACGCGCGGCGGCTTCGCTTTATTCAGAAGATGGGAGCCGGGGTTGACAATATTGATCTGGCGATCTGCGAAGACAAAGACATCACCGTCGCGCGGCTCAGCGCCGGCAACGCCATACAGGTAGCGGAGCACGCGGCGATGATGATTCTGGCCGCCAGCCGGCGTCTGATCGCGCTCGATGGCCAGGTTCGTCGCGGCTATTGGGACAAGGAGCCTGCGCGCGGCGTAATTCAACACGTCCACGGCAAAACCGTGGGCATCATCGGCCTTGGCGCCATCGGCAAACGGCTGGCCCGTATTCTGACCGGCTTCGAGGTCGAGATACTCTATTGCGACCCGATCCCCGCGAGCGCCGAGATCGAGGCTGCCCTGGCTGTCCGCCGAGCGCCATTCGAGGAGCTGATCACATCCGCAGATATCATCAGCCTGCACCTACCACTAACACAGGAGAGTAAGGACATGATCGGCGCAGCCGAGATCGCGCGTATGAAACACGGCGCAGTCCTGGTGAATTGCGCGCGCGGTGGGATCGTTGACGAGGACGCGGTCGCCAAAGCCTTGCGGGATGGAAAACTGCTTGGCGCCGGATTGGACGTGTTTCGCTTGGAGCCACCAGGGACCAATACCTTATTCGACATCGAGACTGCTGTACTTTCGCCGCATTGCGCAGGCGCCACGCTGAATAATTTTGCTGCCATCGCCGCTCGTGCTATCGCCAACGCCGAAGCCTATCTGGAGGGCCAGGCCTTGCCACCGGACGATGTGGTGATTGACCCCCGCGTCGTGCCAAACGCCTAGTGTGGTGGAACCAGCTCCTGCCTGTTAGATAGAGTCCGCTCGCTTCCAACCATTCCTGATCCTCACAGTCGGACCCCTGGCATGCGTATCGAAATTCTCTGCACCGGCGACGAAATCCTAACCGGCAAGACCATCAACACCAATCACAGCCATATGGCCCGGCGGCTCGGTGAGGTCGGCCTGACCATGCATTGGGGAACGATCGTCGGCGATGACCGGGCAAGCCTGGTCGAGGCTTTCAAGCTGGCGGCCAAACGGGCGGACGCGGTGATCGTCAATGGTGGCCTTGGCCCGACCGTTGATGATCTCTCGCAAGAAGTCGCGGCCGAAGCGGCGGGCGTCGATCTGGTCCTTCATGAAGTCTGGCTCGCCAACATGGAGGATTTTTATACGCGCCGCGGTCGCACGATGCCGCCGAACAACAAGAAGCAGGCGATGCTGCCCGAGGGCGCAGAGTTCATCCACAACCCCATCGGCACCGCCTGTGGTTTCGCCATCGACATCGACGGCGCCCGTTTCTTCTTTACCCCCGGGGTGCCGCGCGAGATGCGCCGGATGATCGATGAACAGGTGATCCCGAGGCTGCTGGACATGAGCGGCCTCAAGGTCGTCACCCGACTGAAGCGCTTTCACTCCTTTGGGGTCGGCGAGTCGCGGGCCGACCAGATGCTGCTGGGGATCGAAGATCTAGCACCGGCGGGCACGGTAAAACTTGGCTTCCAGGCGCATTACCCCCAACTGGAAACCAAGCTGGCGGCCCAAGCGGCGAGCGAGGCCGAGTTGGATGCCCTGCTCGCGCCAGTCGAGGCGGCGGTTCGGGAAAAACTCGGCAATTTCATCATCGCCGAGGATGATCACAGCCTGGAAGGCATGGTGATCGACGCCTTGGTCGCGGCGGGCGGTAGCCTGGCCACGGCGGAGATGTTCACTAGCGGCGCCATCGCCGCCCGGTTCGCCCCCAAGGAAGGCGCCAAGACCCCATACCTGCGCGGCGTGGTCTCGCATGATCTTTCCCAGATGTGCAAAGCCGTAGGACTTGACGTGAAAACGACGGACCAGGGCCTGGTCGCGCCGACCGCCGCCGCCATCGCCGTCGCGTTGCGAGAGCAAAGCGCGGCCACTCACGCACTCGCGGTCCTAATCAATCTCGATAACGGGGCAGACAAGATCGAATTCGGTGGCACCATCAATGTCGGAATCGCCGATAAGAATGGAACGGTGACACGCACCGCCCGGATATTGGGTGGTCGGGACTGGGTGCGCCTAGGCGCGACGGAACTCGCCATCGACTGCTTGCGCCGTCACCTGCAAGGCCTACCGGTGGACGAACAGATCGATTTCGAGAAGCGGTGAGCTGCCACGTATATTTAGCTAACCATCGGACAAGCCAGCCGCAAACCTTTCGCCAAAAGGTCGACCGAGGCACCCTAAAAGCATTCAAATGTACGAACCACGGATGTGTCCGCGAACAATTCTTCCAGGCACGCGACCGCTGACCTACTTCCTAGCTGCGTGGCATCGATCGCGCCAAGCCAATCGAAAACCAGGGCCAAGCCGGCTCCGCCCTTGGGCATATCCGGCCTTGGGTTTATTCTTTCCAGCTGAATAAGTTGATTTAGAGTTAGGGAGCCGAGATGTTTGATTATGTAATCGACCGCGCCATAGCTGACCCCAATCGCATTCAGCATT
>JAPKDN010000301.1 GCA_028822575.1 Alphaproteobacteria bacterium
TTCTGGTGCCCGCCGGGTCCAGTGCATAAAAGTGCTGGGTGGTTCCAAACGTAATGTCGCGGGCGTTGGCGATGTGATTGTCGTGTCCGTGAAAGAAGCGATTCCGCGGGGTCGGGTCAAAAAAGGGGAGGTGCTGCGGGCTGTCATCGTGCGCACCGCCAAGGAAATTCGCCGCGCCGATGGGTCTGCAATTCGTTTTGACCGTAATGCTGCGGTGTTGGTTAACAAGCAGAATGAACCAATCGGGACCCGAATTTTTGGCCCAGTGACCCGTGAATTGCGGGCCAAGCAGTTCATGAAGATTGTTTCGCTTGCGCCGGAGGTTTTGTGATGGCGAAAAAATTCAAGATCAAAAAAAGCGATAAGGTCCAAGTTGTCTCGGGTAAAGACAAAGGCAAAACGGGCGAGGTTTTGCGGGTTCTTAGAGACGACGATCGTGTCATGGTTCGGGGCGTGAACATGATCAAGCGCCACACCAAGGCAAGCCAGACAAATACTGGCGGTATTATTGAGCGGGAGGCAGCTATTCACATTTCGAATGTGTCGCTGATCGACCCCAAATCGAATGAAGCGACCCGCGTCGGATACCGGTTTTTGGAGGACGGCCGCAAGGTCCGGTTCGCCAAGCGGTCCGGCGAGGTCCTGGACGCCTGAGCGCGACGGAGCAAGTTGAACAATGGCGCGTTTGCACGATTTATATAAAGAGTCGATCCGGCCCGGAATGATCGAGGCTCAGGGTTATGGCAATCTACTTCAGGTTCCACGCCTAGAGAAGATCGTCATCAACATGGGTGTTGGCGAGGCGGTGCAGGACTCCAAGAAAGTCACGGCGGCGGCAGCCGAGATGGCTCTTATCGCAGGGCAAAAACCTCTAATCAGCAAGGCCAAGCGATCCGTCGCCGGGTTCAAGTTGCGTGAAGGGATGCCGATTGGCTGCAAGGTTACACTGCGTCGGGAGAGGATGTATGAGTTTCTTGACCGTTTAATAACTATCGCTCTTCCCCGTGTTCGAGATTTCCGGGGGTTGAATCCAAAAAGCTTTGATGGTCGCGGTAATTACGCGATGGGGCTTAAGGAGCAGATCGTGTTTCCGGAAATAGACTACGACCGAGTCGACTCCATCCGCGGCATGGACATTATCGTTGTTACCACCGCGAAATCTGATTCCGAGGCGCGCGAACTTTTGCGTCGCTTCAACTTCCCGTTCACGAACTGAGCGGACGAGGAGACAGGCATGGCCAAGAAAAGTTCTATAGAGAAAAATAACAACCGCATCAAATTGGTAGCGCTCCACGCAAATAAGCGCGCGCGTCTAAAGGCGATCGCCAACGACAAGGAGTTGCCGATCGAAGAGCGTTTTCAAGCCGGTTTGAAGTTGAGTGAGATGCCACGTAATGGGGCTAAGACCCGGGTTCGGAATCGCTGCGAGGTCACTGGGCGGCCGCGGGGTTATTACCGTAAATTCAAGATGTCACGTATCGCTTTGCGCGAGCTCGGTTCGGCGGGCCAAGTGCCTGGCCTTGTAAAATCAAGCTGGTGAGAGGAGTCCCGAAATGACGATGAGTGATCCTCTCGGGGATATGCTGACCCGTATCAGAAACGGGCAAAGCGCCCGGAAGAATGTGGTTTCCAGTCCTGCGTCCAAGCTGCGCAGCAATGTGTTGGAGGTGTTGAGACGCGAGGGATACATTCGCGGCTTCACGACGGCGGCGTCGGAAAGCGTTACCAATGCTCATAACCTTGCCATCGAGTTAAAATATTACGAGGGCGAGCCCGTTATCCGGCAAATCAAGCGGATATCGAAGCCGGGTCGGAGGGTCTATGCGAAGATTAAGGACCTGCCCCGGGTTTACAACGGCCTGGGAATCGCAATCCTGTCGACGCCGCGCGGTGTGATGTCGGACAATGAAGCACGTGTCGCCAATGTTGGCGGCGAGGTGCTTTGCCATGTATTCTAGAGTGGGGGACTGACGCCATGTCACGTGTGGGCAAGAACCCAGTTTCAATTCCTAGCGGCGTCACCGTCGAGATCGCTAATGATGTGATCAAGGCCACGGGCAAACGTGGGGAATTATCATACACGATATCGGGGGAGGTCAACGTGACCTATTCCGATAATGTGGTGTCGATTGCGCCGAAATCAAAGAGCAAACGGTCTCGTTCCATGTGGGGAACTACGCGGGCCAGAATCAATAACATGGTTCACGGCGTAAGCGAGGGCTTCACGGTCAACATGGAAATCAACGGCGTTGGTTACCGGGCGGCGGTCGAGGGCAAGGAACTCGTTCTGCAGTTAGGGTACAGCCATCCGGTCCGTTATCCAATTCCCGATGGGATAGTGATGAAATGTGAGCGGCCTACCGCGATTTCGATCGAAGGCAACGATAAACAGCAGGTCGGACAACTGGCCGCTGAAATTCGGGCTTACCGGCCGCCGGAACCGTTCAAGGGTAAGGGCATTAAGTATGCCACCGAGACGGTGCGGCGCAAGGAAGGCAAGAAGAAGTAGGGGCGACTGGCATGCTGAACTCCAAGGAACTCTTCAACCGTCGCACCCAGCGGAATCGCTCCGCTTTGCGTCGGAATTCGATCGGGAAGGTCCGTTTATCGGTTTTTCGGTCTTCGAAAAATATCTATGCGCAGCTAATAGATGACACGAATGGCGTGACCATCGCGGCCGCGTCTTCGCTGGATAAGGATTTGCGCGCCGCGCTTAAGACCGGCGCCGATAGGGCGGCGGCCGAGGCGGTTGGTAAGCTGGTGGCCGAGAGGGCGCTGGAAAAGGGGTTGAGCGATGTTGTGTTCGACCGCGGTGGATACCGGTATCACGGACGCGTAAAGGCCTTGGCCGATAGCGCTCGTGAAGCCGGTCTGAAGTTCTAGGAAGGGGCCGTCATGGCACGGGGTGACAGAGACAATCGCGGTGGCCGGGATAACCGGGAAGATTCTGATCTGATTGAGAAACTGGTTGGCATTAACCGGGTGGCCAAGGTCGTCAAGGGTGGCCGGCGGTTTGGCTTCGCCGCATTGGTCATCGTTGGTGACGGTCGGGGGCGCGTTGGCCACGGAGCGGGTAAGGCACGGGAGGTTCCCGAGGCGATCCGAAAAGCGACGGAGCAGGCCAAGCGTAGCATGGTTCGTGTGCCGTTGCGGGAAGGTCGCACCTTGCATCACGATATCAAGGGGGATTACGGTGCGGGGCATGTGGTGCTGCGCGCGGCGCCTGCCGGTACCGGTATAATTGCGGGTGGCCCGATGCGTGCGATTTTCGAATCGCTGGGCATCCAGGATATCGTCGCGAAATCCACGGGTTCTTCGAACCCTCATAATATGATCAAGGCGACGTTTGATGCCTTGACGCAAATTCGTTCACCACGGGCCGTTGCCGCGAAGCGCGGCAAAAAGGTTTCCGAGGTCTTTGGTCGCGCCGGTGGCGAAGCCGAGGCCGCGGCGACGCATGTGGGTTGAGGCGACGGAGCGGAACTATGGCTAAGAGCAAGGCAGCGGCGGCAACGGTGACCGTCACCCAGATTAAAAGTCCGATTGGACGCAAGCCGGGTCAAAAAGAGACACTGGTCGGTCTGGGGTTGAATAAGATGCATAAGACCCGGACCCTTGAGGACACGCCGTCGGTGCGCGGCATGATCAACAAGGTGAAGCATTTGATCCAGGTCGAGGACAACGTTTAGTCCAAATATACAGACCCACCCGGTCGGGTGTTAGAGGATGACAGAACCATGAAGCTTAACGAACTCAGGGACAACGACGGCGCTCGCAAGGATCGCAAGCGGGTCGGTCGAGGTGCCGGTTCCGGTACGGGAAAGACCGCGGGCCGCGGTCACAAGGGCCAGAAGTCACGCGCTGGCGCGACGATTAACGGGTTCGAGGGCGGCCAGATGCCGATTTATCGGCGCTTGCCTAAACGAGGGTTTAAGAATCCGTTTCGCGTCGCCTACGCCGCTGTCAATCTCGGTGATTTGCAGAAAGCGATCGAAGTGGGCCGTCTCGACGCATCCAATGAGATCGACGAGACGGCAATTCGCGCCGCTGGGTTGGTTGGAAAGCCAAAACTTGGTGTCCGGGTCCTTGCCAGGGGCGAGATTTCTTCCAAAATAACGGTGCGGGTTCGCGGCGGCGCTTCCAAGGCGGCGGCCGAGGCGATCGAAAAGGCGGGTGGTTTGGTGGTTATCCCTGAAGCCGCACGCGCCGAAACCAAAAGCTAGGATTGCCCAATGGCGTCGAGCGCCGAACAATTCGCGTCTTCGTTTAACTTCGGTGCCCTTAACAAGGCGACGGAGCTGAAAAAGCGTATTTGGTTCACGCTGGCGGCATTGGTTGTCTATCGCTTGGGGACGTATATCCCGATCCCCGGCATCGATCCCGGTATTTTGAAGGAAATTTTTGAACAAAATGCCGGTGGTATTCTCGGGATGTTCGATATGTTCGCCGGCGGCGCTCTCGGGCGCATGACGATTTTCGCCCTGAACATAATGCCCTACATATCGGCCGCGATCATCATGCAGTTGATGACCGCGGTTTCGCCTAACCTTGAGACCTTGAAGAAAGAGGGCGAGACCGGGCGGAAAAAGCTCAATCAGTATACGCGTTACCTGACCGTGCTTCTTGCGGCGGTTCAGGCTTATGGCATTTCTGTTGGCCTTGAGAATATGGGTAGTGGTGGTGGTTCGGCTGTGGTGAGCCCTGGAGTGTTCTTCCGCGCCACGACGGTTATTACCCTGGTCGGCGGCAC
>JAPKDN010000302.1 GCA_028822575.1 Alphaproteobacteria bacterium
CCCGTTTCGCGTTGCATGGCGGTACGACTGATGAAGGCCCAAGCCTGTTTGGCGAAGTTGAGTTGGGACCATCAACCCAGAGCCTGGAGATCGATCCCGACCTTCCAGTTGCGCGTCAGGTCGCCAATGGGAGCCACCCAGACTTCCTGGTCATAGAACGATCGATCAATCAAAAGACCAAAGCGTTGAGGCGAGAAATAGTGGTCGAGGACGTCGCCGCGCTCTCCAAGTTTTTGCGTCTCACCTCAGCGGCTGGCGGCTGGCGGGTGGTGGTGGTCGACGTAGTCGACGAGATGAACCGAAATGCCGCCAACGCGATGCTTAAACTTTTGGAGGAACCGCCGAAACGCTCCTTGCTTATTCTGGTCAGCCACGCTCCCGGTGGCCTGTTGCCAACGATCCGCTCCCGTTGCAGAAAGCTGCATCTGACTCCTCTGCGGGATGAATATGTTTTGAACCTTCTTGGCGGGTTCTCACCGGACCTTGATCCTAATCTGGCCCTGATGGCGGCCAAACTGGCCGAGGGCAGTATCGGGCGAGCCTTGGAAATATTGGCGAATGATGGCTTAACCATCTTGCGGGACGCGGTTCGGGTGCTGGATGGCGCACCGCCGATCAACCGTAAAAAACTTTATGATGTTTCGGACAAATGGCTTCGGCGTGGCAAGGCCGAGGACGGAGACCCCCTGGCGGCTCGCATGGAGCTTGTCTTGTGGTGGCTTGGCCAGGGTGTGCGACGGCTGGCCTCCAGTGCCCCGGCGATCCCAGATACGATTATGGGCGAAGGGAAGGTCTTCGGTGGCCTGGTCGAGCATTATGGTCTGGCTGGTTGCTGCGCGCGTCTTGAACAGGCGGAGAGTAGTCTGAATAGAGGGATCGGTCTCAATCTCGATCGCAAACAGATGGTCATGTCGATGATGCGAGAGCTTGCTGGCTAGCATGCGCCTAGCTGTGAACCGCGCTGCAGCGCGGTATTGTTCCTTGATGTGACAGGCCCCTCGCGTTAGGTGAAGGTCCCGCGCCAGCCCGGTCGGCGTGTATCAGGGACAAAACCGATGACAAGCCCTAGCTTCTACATTTCCACGCCTATTTACTATGTCAATGACGTGCCCCATATCGGACACGCCTACACCACGTTGGCGTGTGACGCGATGGCGCGCTTCAAGAGGTTGGATGGCTATGAGGTCATGTTCCTAACCGGCACCGACGAGCATGGCCAGAAAGTAGAAACAGCGGCGGAGAACGCCGGGATGGACCCGCTGGCCTTCACCACTCAGGTTAGCCAAAATTTCCGCGACCTGTTGCCAGCGCTGAATGTCTCTAATGACGACTTCATCCGTACGACGGAAGAACGCCATATCAAATCAGTCCAAGAAATCTGGCGCCGCTTGATCGCCAAGGGCCATATTTATTTAGGAAAATATGCGGGTTGGTACTCGGTCCGCGACGAAGCCTATTTCGCCGAAAGTGAGTTGGTGGACGGCATCGCCCCGACCGGCGCGCCGGTGGAATGGGTCGAGGAGCCGAGCTATTTCTTCGACCTGTCGAAATGGCAGGAACCGCTGCTAAAATTCTATGACGAAAACCCCAGTTTCGTGGCGCCAAATGCCCGTCGCAACGAGGTTATCAGCTTTGTCTCCGGCGGCTTGCGCGATCTCTCGGTTTCCCGCACCAGCTTCAAATGGGGCGTGCCGGTGCCGGACGACGATGCTCACATCATGTATGTCTGGCTCGATGCGTTAACAAACTACATCACGGCGACCGGGTTTCCGGATACCGACTCTAAGACCTATAAAAAGTTCTGGCCCGCCAATATCCATATGGTTGGCAAGGATATTTTGCGCTTCCACGCGGTCTATTGGCCGGCGTTTCTGATGGCCGCTGGTCTGCCGTTACCGGGACGCGTGTTCGCCCATGGCTGGTGGACCAACGAAGGTCAGAAGATTTCCAAATCCTTGGGTAATGTCATCGACCCCCTTGAGCTGATCGAAACCTACGGGCTTGATCAGATGCGCTATTTCCTGCTGCGCGAAGTGCCGTTTGGTAACGACGGCGACCTCTCCCGCGCGGCAATGGTCAGGCGAATGAACAACGATTTGGCGAATGACTTTGGTAATCTTTCCCAGCGCGTACTTGGCTTCATTGCCAAGAATGTCGACGCGGCGGTGCCTACGCCTGGCGCGTTCAACGAGGCGGATACTACAATCCTGAAGGAAGCGGATAGATTGCTCGCCAAGACCCGCGAAGCTTATGACGAGCAGGCCTTCAATCGAGCGCTCGAGGGTATTTGGGAAGTCATTAGCGGCGCTAACCGTTATATCGATGATCAGGCACCCTGGGCTCTGCGCAAAACGGATCCCAAGCGCATGGCTACGGTATTGTTCACCTTGCTGGAGGTGATCCGCCATCTGGCGATCTTGATGCAGCCGGTCATTCCGGGATCAGCCAATACGATGTTGGATCAATTGGGTGTCGGGCCCGATGCGAGGAATTTCACTCATTTGACCGCCGAGTATCGGGTTGCACCCGGCACGCCTCTGCCCAAGCCAGCACCAATCTTTCCGCGTCATGTCGCGGCCGAGTGAGTCGGACATTGGGTGATGGCATGATGCAGATTATAGATTCTCATTGCCATCTGGACTTTGACAACTTCGAGGAGGATATCGATGCTGTGGTCGAGCGCGCCCGCGAGGCCGGTGTGTGCCGAATGGTAACGATCTGTACCAAGGTCAGCGCTTTCGAACGCGTCCTTTATGTCGCCAAGCGTTACGACGACGTGTTTTGCTCCGTCGGCGTTCACCCACACGAGGCGGAACGGGAAAGGAACGTGACCCTCGACCACCTGCTTGAGCTCTCGCGACACCCCAAGGTCGTTGGGGTTGGCGAGTCTGGTCTCGATTACTACTACGATAATTCCCCAATGGATGCCCAGAAGACCAGCTTCCGTACCCATATCGACGCCGCACGGGAGACCGGATTGCCGCTTATCGTGCATAGCCGCGATGCCGATGACGACATGGCCGAGATGCTGGAGGCCGGCGCAAGGGAAGGGGCCTATGCCGGGGTTCTACACTGCTTTACAGCTGGCCCGGAGCTCGCGGCGCGCGCAGTTGATATCGGCTTTTATGTTTCGCTGGCTGGGATTATCACCTTTAAGAACTCTGAAAGCATTCGCGAGACGGTCCGCGACGTGCCCATGGATCGTTTGCTCGTCGAAACCGATGCGCCTTACCTTGCGCCGGTACCGATGCGCGGCAAGCGCAACGAGCCAGCCTTCGTACGCTACACCCATGAGGTACTCGCACAGGTTAAAGGCGTAACCGTGGATGAGATGGCTAAGGCGACAACCAAAAACTTCCTTCGGCTGTTCTCAAAGGTTCCGCCGCCACCCGAGCCCCCATCCGACATGACGGGAGAGAAGCTCTGATGCGGATTACGGTTCTAGGTTGCGGCTCGTCAGTCGGGGTTCCGGTTATCGGCAACAAGTGGGGCCGTTGCGACCCCACCAACCGGAAGAACCGTCGGCGCCGGTGTTCAATCCTGGTGGAGCATGACGGTTTCGTCCTGCTGGTCGACGCATCGCCGGATCTGCGGGAACAGTTGCTGGATGCCAATATAACCCGGCTGGACGCGGTGCTCTTCACGCATGGACACGCAGACCACACCCATGGCCTTGATGACTTGCGCCCAATGTACTGGGAATTGGGGGGGGTGCTTGATGTCTATGGCGATCATGAGACCTTGAGTGAAATAACTAGCCGTTTTGACTATCTGTTCAACAAAGCACCTAAAAGCCCACCGTATTTTCGCCCGCCACTGGTGGCGCATGAAATCTCTCTGGAACCTTTTCAACTTGGAGGTCTTCGGATTCAGCCCGTTCGTCAGAATCATGGCGTCAGCGGTGAAAGCCTCGGCTTTATATTCAATGAACGGTTCGCGTATTCCACCGATGTCGCCTTCATGTCGGATGATGAGCTCACCCGTCTCGCGGGTTTGGATTTGTGGATCGTGGATTGCTTGCGTGAAGGTGAATCAAAGGCCCATTCGCATCTTCCGCGCACCTTGTCCTGGATAGAGAAAACACGGCCAGCTCAGTCTTATCTGACACATATGACAAATGACCTTGATTACGCCGAGACCCTTGCGAAACTGCCCGATGGTGTGGAGCCGGCCTATGATGGCCTTGTGATTGATCTCGCCAAACTTCGGCGGGGTCGTGCTGGGCAAAGGTCACCACGTCCATCAGAGTTAGACCCGGTGATAGTGCGACACCCATCGCGGACCTGATCCAGATCCATCACCAGGTTATGCCGCTGGGCCACCCAATTGACGACATCTAGCAAACGCTAGCTGGCCAAAATGAGCCAATGCAGATCTTTGTGCCTCTAGGCTTAGAGCCAGAATGTCCCGACACTGTTCATACGCTGGTCCGCTGTTTTAACTTCCATGACGTAACATTAAAGGAACCTGGAAACATAGCGTTGGGTTGTAAGTAGTACCAGCTGACCCTTGGCGGCAGCGGGCGCATCGCCGCCATCGTCTGTGATGGAGATAACCCGGTGGGTGAGTTTACCAACTCACGTGGTAGCTTGGTGATGTAATCCTGGCTGGACGAAAACTTATGCGAGCGGCTATCTGCGCCAACATGCTCCGGCCTAGCTTCTTAAGCTGAACCCTGGATCAGATTCTACAATTTAATAAGATCTTTGTAGGCTCCAGCGTGCGCACCGTTCTAAAGGCAAT
>JAPKDN010000006.1 GCA_028822575.1 Alphaproteobacteria bacterium
ACGTCAATCCAGACTCGTCGATCAAATGTCTCAATACGCCCTCGCCCGAGGGCAAAGGCAGATATTCGCCGGACAGACAACGGGGATACGCATCATGGCGAGGATCGATCGCGAGGTGGCGGTGACCATAATGTCCTGGTTAACGCTGCCGGTCTCAATGAGAAGACCTTGGAGCGTGTTCGCCCTCTCCAAATGGAATTTCCGAGTAGAAACCAAGAATATCGAACGGGCGCTCGATTCCCATTTCCGTCAGGATTTCCTCAATGGTGAAGGCGATCACGGCGGTTCGCGCGAGCAGGATCTCCGGAATTGAGGCCATGTTCTCACGCGCCAGGTTTTTTAATCTGATCCAGGGTCGACTGCATGATCATCTCGCTCATGTCATCTTTATGGCCCGACATGCGGGGTTGTGGAACACTGTGATGGTGATTCGATCGCAGGAGTTCCCGATGTCCGAAGAAGCCAATACAACCGTTACCGACGAAATCGCGACGGAAAAGGCTGAGCGCCATGCTGAGAAAATGGCCAAGAAAAAGGCCGCACGAAACAAGATCATGGCCACCAAGAATAAAACTGGTGGCCTGTTGATCGTTCATACCGGAAAGGGCAAGGGCAAATCCACCGCCGCCTTTGGAATGGTCTGCCGGGCGATCGGTCATGGCATGCGGGTTGGTGTGGTGCAATTCGTCAAGGGCAAGTGGGAGACCGGCGAGCGCAAGGTTCTGGAAGCTTTCGCGGATCAGGTGACCATCAACACCATGGGCGAGGGCTTTACCTGGGACACACAGGATCTGAACCGCGACATCGCCGCCGCCCAGTCGGCCTGGGAACAGGCCAAGGCAATGATGGTGGACCCGAGCTACGGCATGGTGCTGATGGATGAGCTCAACATCGTTCTACGCTACGACTATCTGCCGATCGACGAGGTGGTCGAGACTTTGAAGAACAAACGCTCTGACCTGCACGTCATTGTTACCGGTCGCAACGCCAAGGATCCTTTGATGGAAGCCGCGGATCTGGTCACCGAGATGACCATGATCAAGCACCCTTTCCGTTCTGGCTTCAAGGCACAGGCGGGGATCGAATTTTAGTGCGGTCTCGCTGACCCTCAGTTTATCGTTTAAAGCATCAGCCATTCCATAACGCCGCACAGATTGATAGCGCCGAACTTGTGGACCGGCGCGCGCACCCGTTCGGCGACAGGCGCCGACATCAACAACGAATTGTCGAGATCCTCGCATTTATTGGCGATCTTCTCGCCCAGTTGACGTCCGTGCCGATCACTGTAAAAGCGAGCCGCTCGCCGGAGCCTAATTTGCCATGGACGACCGAGCCGTAATGCAGCGCGATCCCGTTGGTGAGCTCGACTGGGATGCAAACATAGTCGCTCATACCGTCATCCAGCTGCTCCTGAAATATTTCATAGTCGCGCGCGGTGTGCTGCGTGAGATTGCTTCCCAGCCATTGCTGGGTCTCGTACATGGTGCGCACGGGGCTACGTTGATAGGAGCTCTGGTGTTGGTGTAGACGCAGTTCCGCTGTCGCACCATATGGCCCGGCGTCCAAAGGCGCCCGCACGCCCGCCGTTACCGAAAGCATGGTCCTGTTCTGCGTCGCAGCCCGCGCGATTGGCACGCCATCCTTGATCCATGCCTGATCCGCCGCCGACAGGGTGGTCGTTCTGAAATCAAGGAGGTATCGCGGCAATAACAAAGGACAGTCTACATGAACTCTCAAGTGGGTTGGCTTAGCCTGGTGATCAAGTTATTTCGGAGCACTCGGATCCGAGCGACGCATTGATCGCGGCCAGTCCTTCGCGATAAGTCGGATAGCCGAGCACGACACCGAGCTCGGCCGTTAGCCGTGTTGTGTCCAGCCGTTTGCATTCTGAATAGAACGAGCGTGCCATGGCCGAGAGTTCGGCGGAATTGAAATCGATCGGCGCCGGCGGTTCCACGCCAAGCAAGGCACAGGCATGCCTGATGATATCGCCGCTTGGGCAGGCCTCGGTATCGGCGACGTTATAAACTCGGTTAGGGGCGGGGCGATCCATTGAGGCGATTAGGATCGAGCCGATATCGTCGACATGAATCCGGTTAAAGACCTGACCGGGCTTGTCGATGATGCGGGCGCTGCCTGCCTTGACCTGGGCAAGGGCGTTGCGCTTGCCCGGGCCGTAGATGCCCGAGAGCCTGAATACCTGTACCGCGACCGCCGTTCCGTCGAAGGCCTCGATCCAGGCTTCCTCCGCAGCGAGACGCCTCCTCCCTCGGGCCGAGCCAGGGTTAGGCGCATCACTCTCTCGGGTGAGGGCACCCTGGCGGTCGCCATAGACAGCGGGGGTCGAGAGATAACCAATCCAGGCCAAGGACGCCGTCGCCTGCAGGTAGTCCTCCAAGGCTCGTAAGACCGGGTCGCCGGCATCTTTGGGCGGTATCGAGGAGACGATATGGGTTACGCCCTCGAGAGCGCTCTTTGGGTTGACCAAGGGTTGGCGTGGTCCAAAAAGATGTGTGGTGATGCCGATGGCTTCCAAGGCGGCCTGCTTTTCCGAACTTTGAACCGTGCCCGATACACACCAGTCCTGGGGGATCAGACGCCGAGCCAACCGCTCGGCGGAATACCCGACACCAAAGCAAAAGAGATGGCCGGGGGGCTGGGATGGTTTTAGCGGCTCAACCATGATGGCGGCGGTTCCCTTTTGCGCTGGGTTGGAGAATTAGCGAAGATTGGGCATCTTCAACCCCCGGCGTCAAATTTTGAACCGCTCGGGGCGTGGCTGGGGAATCGCACCCGTCACCCTGGTGAATGGCGAGACCGACGGTGGAAATTGCATTTCGGCCCAGCGCTCTTAATATAAAGCGGAGATAGATGCCCTTGAGTCACCCTGAACCTAGGATTCAGCCGATGCCGGAACCGGTCCAATTAGAGGTCTTCTCCGACTATGTCTGTCCCTGGTGCTATCTCGGCGATAACCGCGTCAAGCGGCTGAAACAGGAATACAACATCACAGTCAGACTGGTGCACTTTCCGCTCCACCCGGAGACGCCATTGGAGGGTAAGTCGCTGGCGGATCTGTTCGGTCGGGGGCCGGACGAGCTTAAGGGGCGCCACGATCAGATGCAGGGTCTGATGGACGCCGAGGGTTTACCCTACAACCAGCGCAGCCACACCTATAACAGCCGGCTGGCCCAAGAGGTTGGCCATTGGGCGGAGACCCAGCCGGGTGGAGAGGCGATCCACGATAAATTCTACGAAGCCTATTTCGTTGACCGCCGTAATGTCGGTGATGTCGAGGTGATCATCGACGTGGTGAAATCTGCCGGCCTGGACGAGGACGAGGCCCGCGCTGTGATTGTCGAACGCCGCTTTAAGGGCTCGGTTGACGAGGACTGGGAAAAATCAAGAGCCTATGGCGTCACTGGCGTGCCGACCGTCGTCGCCGGCGGTCAGGGCGTGGTTGGCGCTCAGCCTTACGAGGTGCTGGAACAACTCATGAAGGCGGTCGGGGCGGAGCGGTGGGAGAGCTGACAACGCTGGCACCCTCAACCTAATCGGCCTTGCCCATCATCCGCACCGCGCCTGATACCCGGATCGGGGCGCCGGTCTCAAGCGGTATTGCTACGGTCAAAAGCGAGCGCATGCCCATGTCCTCGCCCTCGACGATATTTAGCTCGCCGCCAGTTTGGGCGATGCTCGGCCAACCGAGGTCTCTCAGGTATCCGCCCAAGGCCGCCGCCGTTCATCAAGTTGCGTCCAGCATCCAGATCATTAGGACCGCCGCCAGCCGCTCCCGGCTCTTCAGGGTGACCACCAGATGTGTTGCGCTGGCCTCAGCGATGGCGGAGGGGATCCGAGGGTCCAGATTGCCTTGGTCATAGCCGAACAACGCCAGCATCGCCTCGATCAGATCAGGCGTGGCGGGTGCGTTTTCGTGCGCGGTGACTGCAGGGTGGCGACGATCACTTGCATCCGCTCTTCCCGCGGCAATGTGTCGAAGACCAAAACCCCTGCCGGATTGCCGTCCCGTTCTCCATCCGAGAACGCCAATATACGCAAGACTTCCATTTTCGAACCTCTGTAATTCACCGTGACGCAAGGGCCCGGCAACACAATGCCGAACAGTCTGCATTCTAAGGGGGTGAGTTGCTTCGAACTTTGAGATAGTAGAGGAAATAGGCTTATGTTTGTCGTGAAATTCCAGTTGATAACCATGACGTTCCTGTAGAATGAGGGCCATCTCGAGGATGAGGTCGACCTCAAACTGATTGAGGTCCTGAGCGCCAACGCGCGCCGCTCAATGCGCTATCTCGCTGGCCTTGTCACCATGTCTGCGCCCAGTGTCGTCGATCGGGTTCGCCGCCTCGAGGACCTCGGCCTGCTGCTTGGCTATACGATCGGTTTAGACCTCAAGGTCATGGGCTACGCGCTCAAAGCCCTGATCGGGGTCCAGCCGTCGCGGGGTCAGCTTCATTTGATTGAACGGATGATCCAGGAGATGCCGGAAAGCGACAAGGTCACCGTTGAGGATTGCTATATCCTTAGCCTCTGCGCGCGCTTAATCGACTAACTCGACCGGTTTCACGACAAGGTGGGGACGAACAAATCAATCGTGAAGCCATCTCCGGTAGCCGGACGCGCGCCATCGCTATTGACCAAGGGGTAGGAGCGTGTATTCGGCTAAAGCTTTGTTTCTTCGTCGCGCCGAATTATCGAAACTGCCTGGGCGCTCTTTTCACCCCAACATCTTCTCCCCATAAGCAAATACCACCGGCAGGCCACCGGTGTGAACCCACAGCACCCGCTGACCCTTGCTAATCACGCCGTCCCGCGATAACCCGATGGCGCCGGCAAGGGATTTACCGGTGTAGACCGGGTCAACAATAATCGCCTCCAGGCGACCGGCCAGATCGATGGCCTCGCGGGTGCTCTCCACCGGTTGGCCATAGCCGGGGCCGAACCATTTATCGTGACAGAGCACTTCCGAATCACAGACCACATGGCCACAACCGACCAGTTCTTCGGCTAGGCGGACAATGTCTCGAACCCGCTGGGTCTGTTGCACCGCGTTCCGACGCACGCATATGCCATGCACGGGGATATCGGAGCCGAGCAGCCGCAGTCCCAATAACATGCCAACATGGGTGGAGGCGCTGCCGCTGGCCAGTACGATGGCATCTATCGGTGGCTCTCCATCAGAGATTTGGTCAAGGATTTCGGCGGCGCAACGCATATACCCCAGCGAGCTGAGTGGCTTTGTATCGGCCGACAGGGTGAGTTGATAGGTCGTCTTGCCCTGGTTGCGGTAGGTGCCGGCAATCTGTGCCAAGTTCTCATCGGCGGCGGCCTCGTCCTCGCCAATATGGAAGGTCGAGGTGGTGGCACCGAATAACCGGTCGAGCAGGACATTGCCGTTCGCGTGATAAGACGCATCCATGCCAGCCACCCGGTCCTCGAGCTGAAGATGGCAGCCCATGCCGAGCTTGGCGGCGGCGGCGGCGGCGGTGCGCATGAAGTTGGACTGCACGGCGCCGGTGACCAGCAGCATATTGGTACCGGCGGCGACGGCGGCGCCCATGGAGTATTCCAGTTGTCGGGCCTTGTTGCCGCCAGTGGCAAAGCCGGTCAGGTCATCGCGCTTGGCCAGCAAAGTTGACCCACACGCGGCCTCGGACAGCCTCGCCATCGCCTCAATCGGGGTTGGGACATGGGCAAGGATCACGCGCGGCAGACGCGCCAGATGACCGTCGAGTTCGTCTTGCTTTGTCATGCCGATGCTCCAGATGGGGTCGTCTTGGCCACGGCCCGCGTCATGCCTTGGCTGATTGTCATCCTCGCGAAAGATTATTACCACCGGAAAACAACGTCACCTCCACGTCCACTTCGCTCCTATTGACGAGCCGCTCTTGATCCCTCAGCTTTCCCGCAATCTGCACAACCGCCAATGACAGAGTCACCGCCATGCCGATTGATTATGTGCCCGACGCCGAACTCGAGGTTGCTGGTTATACCATTCCTTATCCCAACGACCCTTTCGAGATGCGTAGCGGGCCCTTCTATATCGGCTTCGGCGGCGACGGTGGCACGATAGTCGCGCTTAGGGCCGGCGAGAACCAATGCAACAGCAACGGCGTGGTGCATGGCGGCTGCTTAATGACACTAGCGGATCTCGCGGTCTGCTACGAGGCGATCAGCGGCGATATCGCGCTTCGCTCGCTCACCGTTTCGTTGACCGCCAATTTTCTGGCACCAGCCGAGCGCGGCATGATTCTGCGGGCGTATCCTCGGGTCAACCGGCGAACCAAGCGGATGGCATTTGTCGATACCAGAATCATGGACGGTGAGACCTGCGTCTTCACCGCCTCGGCGGTGATCCGGGTCACCACCAGAGGATAGCGCCCCACAAATGGCGATTTGGTAGGCCAGAAAAACGCCTCTGGCTCGTCGACCGGTTCGTCCTTGGATAGCTTGAGCCAACCCTTGATGGTCCGGAAGGCGAACGAAAGCCAGGTCAGCCC
Source organism: Alphaproteobacteria bacterium (assembly GCA_028822575.1). The sequence goes on from JAPKDN010000006.1 coordinate 6,519, forward strand.
AGACACAATAAAAGCTATCGGGATCAGAAAGAAAGTCGCGGCCAGCGCGGTGGAGATGATCCAGGAAATAAGAATGGCGAAAAACGTGCAGAGCTGCCAGGTCGCGCGACTCCCAAGACAGGAGCCGCGAATATCCGGGCGTTTCAAATAGGCTAAACCCACGCCCAGTAACGACGGCAAGGCAGTTACCAGCGACAGCGCCTAAAGCCGGTAGACGATATGCAGGACAACGCGATCTTTTTCCGCCAACCCGAGTTGGAATGGCAAATGACGGCGGGGTGGACTTCTTGGCTTGTGGTTATCGGTTCCTTGGACAATATTCTCTCCTCCTTTCAGATGGGTATACTGCCCACCTCGTTAAACCTCTTTAACTAATTTTCTGGGCGATCGTCATGGTTAGTAACCCCGAAACACCAGCTGCTCCGCGCATTGATTTCTACAGTGACACCATCACCCGCCCGACCCGGGCGATGCGTCAGGCCATGGCCGAGGCGGAGGTGGGCAATGAGCAGGCTGGCGAAGACCCGACGGTCAATCGGCTCTGCCAAATGACCGCCGCGCTTCTGGGCAAGGAAGCGGCGGTGTTTTTGCCCTCTGGGACCATGTGCAACCAGATCGCCTACCGGGTCTGGTGCAGCCCCGGCCAGGAGATCCTCCTGGAGAAATCATCGCATGCGTTGCATTTCGAGGTTGGTGGCCTTGCCGCCAACGCCGGTGCCATGACCCAAACCATCGACGGCGCGCGTGGACTGTTCACCGGCACACAGGTGGCCGAGAAAATCCGTGCGCCGCATGGCCATCATACCCAGCGCACCGCCCTGGTCAGTGTCGAGAACACTGCCAATATGGGCGGCGGAACGGTCTGGCCAATCGAGCAGCTGCGCGAGGTGCGAGCGGTCGCCCACGAGCATGGCATCCCCGTCCACATGGACGGCGCGCGTCTGCTGAACGCGGTGGTGGCTTCCGGTATATCGGCGGCCGAATTCGCGGCCGAGGTCGACAGTGTATGGATCGATCTCTCCAAGGGGCTTGGCTGTCCGGTTGGCGCTGTGCTCGCCGGGACCGAGGCGTTCATCGACAAGGTCTGGTCCTTCAAGCACATGTACGGTGGGGCCATGCGCCAGGCTGGCATCATCGCCGCCGCCGGGGTCTACGCCTTTGAGCATCACGTCAACCGGTTGGCGGATGATCACGCCAATGCCCGGCGCCTCGCCCAGGGGTTGGCGGAGATCGAGGGAATTTCGGTAAACGCCAACGAGATCGATACCAACATGGTGTTCTTCGACGTCTCCGGACTCGGCGTCACAGCGGTGGAATTCGCCGAACGGATGAGGGTCAAGCACGACATCCGGATCGGACCGATGGGGTCGTCGCTTATGCGGGCAGTTACGCATCTGGATGTCGATGCCTCGGCGGTCGACGAGACCATCGCCGCGGCGCGGAAGATCGCCTAGCGGTCATTACCTTGCTGGGATGACGAAAGCGGCGGTCTCGGCTATTGCCGTGGCCGTTGTCTCTCGTCATGAGAGCGGGTGACGAGACCAGCGGCGCCGACTACCATGCCGCTAAGGGTTCGGTCGGCATGGGTCATGCGCCAGGACAGCATCTTTTGCGCATATTCCAGCACAAGATGCCGATAGTCTGGATCCTCGGCCCGGTTCTCGAATTCATTGGGATCGCGCTCCAAATCGAAAAAAACAGCTGGCAGGCCTGGAAAGTGGATGTATTTGTGCCGCTCGCCGCGCATCACCGAGAGCTGGCACTGATCCAGGGTAAGGCCAAAAGCGCGCTCCGGCTTGCCAGCGATTACATCGCGGAAATCGTACTCCCAATGGGCCTCCTGGCGCCAATCAGATGGCGGTTCGCCGTTTAGAAACGCGACCATGGACCGGCCATCGACTTGGCTTGGTATGTCGAGGCCGAGAGCTTCCAGCATCGTCGGCATGATATCGACCGCTTCGGTGAATTGATGGACCTGGTTGCCTCGTTCCCGGTCTGCGCCGGGCACTCGAATGATCAGCGGAATATGGAACGCACCGTCAAAGTAACAGAATTTGCCAAACATATAGTGATCACCCAGCATTTCGCCATGATCGGACGTCAGGACGATCAAGGTGTTTTCATAATCCCCGGATTGCTTGAGGTGGCCGATGATCCGGCCAATTTCGGCGTCTACCTCGGCCTGCATGCCGTGATAGACGGCACGGATCTCGGCGACCTCCTCGGCGGTCCACATGGCCGACGACTCTTCGCCCTGACCGGTGACGTATCTCTCCTTGACGTTACGTTGATGGCCCAGGGCAAGCAGCGGATGCTGGGCTTGTTCCTCGGCGAGGCTGGGTCGCCGGATTGGCGCTGGAATATCCGATGGTGAAATCATGCTGGCATAGGGTTCTGGGACCGAGAATGGCGGGTGTGGGCGGATATAAGAGACATGCGCGAACCAGCCTGAACCGGCCCGTTCACTAAGAAAACTCAGCAGGTCCTCGGTCACGAAACGGCTTTCCGTGTGCTCGGCAGCGAAGTTTCGCTGTGTGAGATGATCTCCAACACTCAAATCGCCCCTGGCCACTGGCTTGGTTCTGTAGAGATCCTCCATGGTTCCAGGCACATCGACGCCTTGCCTTCGCAGCCAAGCGAGCCATTCGAGCGCCGGGGGCGTGTCCATTATCAGGCGTTGATGGAAGCCGGGTAAGACCCCCTCATAGGTCAGCAACCGGGCATCACCAGAGGGTACGGTACGAGGGTCCACGGAATGGTCGGTATAGCCAAACAAGGTCGGCTCATAGCCGGCGCGGCGGGCCTCCAGCGCGATATTAGTGTGACGGGCATCCATTGGCGACCCGTTGACGCAAACCCGGTGGTTCATAAGATAGAGCCCGGTATAGAGCGAAGCCCGTGCTGGACCGCACGGCGTCGCTTGGGCGTAGTGCCGAGTAAAGCAAGTGGCGTCGCGGGCGAGGGCGTCGATATTTGGGGTCCGCGCGTTCGGGTGTCCCAACAGGGAAAGGCAATCGCCGCGCCATTGGTCGGCAGTGATGAACAGGACATTGGTTTTCTGGTCTTGCTTGCTCTTCATCATCGTCACCATGCTTGAAACTAGGCTCGCTTAGCCAACGCTCTGTTCGATAGGTCTCGTCATAGCCGTTATCAGGAAAAGGCGTGACAGAAAAATGATTTTAGCTTGATTTCGAAGCCCTGGGCTTTCCGCTATGCTCCACGCGATGCCGACGTCAGCTAGGAAGGCTGATCCATATGGATATCCTGAATTCAACACACCACTCTTTTTCCGATTCGTTCGAGGAGGGCCGTAGTAAGTTTCTCGATGGCGCCAAGGCGAACAGTATGACGCTTGCGACCTATAAGAATCCGAACTGTGGCCCAAAGGGAGAACTCCTCGCTTGCGACACCGCCTGGGCTGGTCCGAAGGATGCCAAGCGTGTGCTGGTCCTCATCTCCGCCACCCATGGGGTCGAGGGATATTGCGGGTCGGGCTGTCAGGTTGACTGGCTGAATGCCGGATTGGCGAAATCTCTACCCGCCGGGACTGCGGCGCTGATGGTTCATGCGATCAACCCTTTCGGTTTCGCCTGGAATCGTCGAGTGACCGAGGAAGGCTGTGACCTCAACCGTAACTTCCTGGACTTCGACCAACCGCTTCCGGAAAACCCGGGCCATGACGAACTGGTCGACAGTTTCGTACCCGCTAACCTGGACACCGCCACGCTTGAGGTAACCGAAGCGCGGATCCGAGACTATCGCGCGGCTCATGGCGAGAAAGCTTTTCAGTCCGCGCGTAAAGCCGGGCAGTACAAGCACGAACACAGCATGTTCTTCGGCGGCTTCGCACCGACCTGGGCGCGGCGGACGCTGGAAACCATCATTGCGTATAATGACTTGGGCGCTCGGGAACTGGTCGCGGTGATCGACTTTCACACCGGCCTTGGCCCCTTTGGCTATGGCGAACCGATCAGCGGGCATTTGCCGAACACGCTTGGTTTTAACTGGGTTACCCGCGTTTATGGCGAATCTGTGGGGGTCCCAGAGCTTGGAACGTCATCGTCGATCCCGTTGCACGGCACGGCGCGCGATGTCTGGGATCGGTTTCTCGATACCCGCTATGCCTATATCGCGCTGGAATACGGCACCTACAGTCAGGAGCGGAGTCGCCACGCGTTAAGAGCCGACCACTGGCTGCATAACCAAGGGGCCTTCGATTGGGACGCGCCCGAAACGCGCAAAATCAAAGACGAGTTGAAATGGCATTACCATCCGGCCAGTAATGACTGGAAGGAAATGGTGCTCTGGCGTTCGCGTCAATTGATCCGCCAGGCAACGGAGGCCTTAGGCTCTTCCTAATGGGGCAAGGTGTTAGCCAACAAAACTCTTCATCTCCCCTTAACCCGAGACCAAAAAATGGGCCGCTCCGGTGAGCGGCCCATTTCACGAGTACTAACCCGCGATGTTAATCGTTTGTCCTTAACGGAAAATTTCGATCTTCACCCGCCGGTTCTTCGGCTCACGCTTTCCGTTGGCTGTCAGAACCTTGTTGCTCTTCTCACCATATACATTGATCGTCACCTTGCCCTTAAGTGAGGTCGATGCATTATCCTGAAGCATCCATGCGACCGCTCCAGCCCGATTGCCAGACAAAGTCATGTTGTAGTCTGCGTTGCCAGATCGGTCAGCATAACCGGAGACAGTCACGCTTTTTGGTGCGGTGGTATCAACAGCCATCACGGCCTTGTTAATCTTATTGCCAGCCTTTTTGTCAATCACCGAGGAGTCATGGCTAAACAGCACGGTGAAATTCTCGTACTTCTTCCCTTTCGCCGCCGCTACGACCTTTTTCGCCTTAGGTTGTGGCGCCAGAGCCGTCTTCAACGCGTTGTAGGCCGAGTTGAAATCCCCCTTGCACTTAGCGATATGACCGGGCTGCAGATTCTCTTCCTGCTCCTGCATCCAGCAGTCAAACGCCGCCTGAGCCTTGGCGGCAGTCCGCGGGTAACGAACGGAACCAACGTCCAGAACCTCGTTCAACTTGCGGAGACCAGCCTTCAGTTCACCCACGAACTGTGGGGGTATAAGCCGGGAATCAACCATTTCTGGTGTTGGCGGCGTGCCTTCGGCAGAAAGAATAGCGCGGTTGGCGAAAGTATCTGAATCGTCGTAATCAGCCTCGCTATACTCCGTTTTCGCCAGCTTGAGATATTGAGCGAAGAGTGCCTTGTCGAAAGCTCCCCCGCCTGGTGTCGTGTCTTCGGCCACCTGCAGTTGTTGGCCGACGCAACCGGCTAAAACAAAAGCGGCCAGTCCCATACCGGTTAACAACTTGGTCGATCGCGCTATCGTGATCATGCTTCCCTCCACGGAATTTCTTTGCCAGTCCGGCGGAAACTTAATCCGAAGCAGGCTTCGCGGGCAACATGATTCAGTCTAAATAGCCGATTTAAAAACAATTCTTTTTACTTTTGGGTTCAAATATTTGCGGGTGGCGATCAGAATCGATCTGGGCGATATGGTCCAAGATCGATATCCGAAACCCGTCCACTCACCAAGTTTTCAATGAGTTGACCGGTCCGGGCCGATAGGGTCAGGCCGAGATGGCCATGGCCGAACGCGAAAAAAACATTGGCTATCACCGGGGATCGACCAATCACCGGCTTGCTGTCCGGCATCGAGGGCCGGTGCCCCATCCATTCCCGCGTTATCGTGTCGCCCAAACCGGGAAGCGCCGCCTTGGCTAGGGGCAGCATTTTATATATACGGCGAAAATCAGGGGCGGCGTCCAGGCCGGCAAACTCCACCCCCGAGGTCAAGCGCATCCCGTCCCGCATCGGCGCTAGCACGAATCCGTGATCTTCTATGACGACGGGACGACGCAGACTGGGTCCACTATCGACGTCAAGGTTCAAGTGATAACCGCGTTCTGTGTCCAGCGACACCTGGGTGCCAAGCATGGCTGCTAGCCGGTCGGACCACGCACCGGCGCAGATGACGAAGATATCGGCATCGCGCATGCCAAGATCGGTGACCGCGCGTATAGGTTTTTCTCCCTCGAACTCGAACCTTGTCACCCGTTCCTGAGCGAATTGACCGCCTCGTGCCACGAAGGCCTCGGCATAGGCGTCGGTCAGCATCGCTGGGCTGGTGACGAAACTGTTATCAGGTTCGAAGGCGCCATGGGTGAAGCCGTGCGCCAGACCAGGTTCAAGTTGACGAATTTCATCCTCGTTCAGAAACTCGATCTTGACCCCGCGACGGACTTGAATATCGCGGATGGCCTGGGTAGCCTCGAAGGATTGTTGAGACCCGAAGACCTTAAGCCAACCGACTGGCTTGACGATATCGGTGATCCCAAACTCGGATAGCAGCAGGTTGTGCGACGCTACTGCGTCCTTAGTGAGCGCGCTAATTTCTTTGGAAACCCGCTCGACCCGAGCCGGCGTTCCGGCCGCGAGGAACCGAGCCAGCCACGGAAGCATTCTCGGCATATACGACCAGCGTATGTTTAGCGGCCCAGCCGGGTTAATAAGCATTCCCGGCACTTTCTTCCATACCCCGGGCGTGCTGACTGGGTAGACGTTACCAACCGCCAGCGAGCCGGCGTTCCCGAAGGACGTGCCGCGGCCCGGTGGCTTGGGGTCGATGATGGTGACCGAATGGCCGGCGCGCTGAAGAAACAATCCCGCACACACACCTACGATTCCGGCCCCGATGACGATGACCCGCTGAGGGCCCGGCGCTCCCGTTGGCGGCGTCTTGGTCGTATCCGTCGCGGTATTCATTATCGTCGCTAGCCTCGCTTGGTTTCTTTCAGCATGGACAGCAGCTTTATCAGCCGTTCGTCGCGTTCTTCTTCGAGGTTATCGATTGATCGCTCACCGGCTTCCTCGGTGATGCCGTCGATCAGGGCGTTGGCCAGTTCAGGCGTGATTTTAGGATTCTCGGTCATCGTCTCCCACCAGGCGGTCATGCCTGGGGTAAAGTGATCGATCATCTGACGAAACCCCCCCTTGCCGCCGGCCAAATTCATAATCATGTGTGGGCCCATCAAGGCCCAGCGCAGACCTGGTCCCTGGGCGACTGCGGCGTTGATATCCTCGACCGAGGCGAGATCGTTCTTCACCGCCAGCACCGCCTCGCGCCACAACGCGGCTTGCAACCGGTTGGCCAAATGTCCAGGCACTTCCTTATTGATCCGGATCGCGTGCTTGCCGATGTGGTTATAAAAGCCGATTGACCAATCCACGGCCTCGGGATCGGTATCTTTTCCGGCAACGACCTCGACCAGAGGAATTAAGTGTGGTGGGTTGAAGGGATGGCCAACGACGAAGCGACCGGCCGAGGCGAAACCGTCCTGCATATCGCTCATGATTAGGCCCGAGGTGCTGGAGGAAAGGATCGCCAGCTCCGGCAAGGCGTTGTCGATGCGTCGGTAGAGGTCGCGCTTGACGTCAAGCTTCTCAGGCGCGCTTTCCTGTATGAAGCCGACATTCGCGACCGCGTCGCCGGGATTTTCGTGGAACGTGATCGCGGTTTTATCAGCGCCGTGAGCAAGGCCCAGCGCTTCCATATGGGGCCAGGCGTTGTCGATAAAAGCGACCAGTCGATCGCGCCAACTGGTCCCTGGATCCCATGCGCTGACCTCGAAGCCTTGCGCCAGGAAATACGTTGTCCAACTCGCGCCAATAGTGCCGGTGCCAAGGACACCGATGCGGCGGATCGAGTCATAAGCGGGATACGTGGCCATGGGTTGCGCTCCAGGATGGTGGATCGACGAAGGGCGGACCCGATCTTTCTAGCGCGAGCCCGGTGGTGATGCCAGAACCCGAAACGCCAGAGCCATCATGCCGATGATCCCAAGCCAGGTCTCCTGCCATAATCCGTAAGATACCAGGGCGGTGAAGATAACCCCGGCGGCGGCGGCGGCGGCGGCGGCGCGCCATGGTGCTTCCAACGCGACTATCGAGCGAGCCAAGAGCCAGATAATGACCGCGAAAAGCGCGACGCCAACGACGCCAAGTTCAAGCCAGATCTGCAGCACCGCGTCGTGGGGATGGGTGGGAGGCTTGACCAGATGACGATACCCAGTGACGGCATTGTCCGGCAGTGGCAGGCGCCGTATCGCGCCAATCCCATGGCCGAGAAACGGGGCGTCGAGAACAGCCTTGGCGCCGTGGTTCCAGATCTCGATCCGGTCCAGGACCGACGACGGTATGTTGTCGATGAAGGGTTTCACCCAGCTGAGCAGATTAAGCAGCAACCACGGCGCGAGGACCGTGAACACGCCGATAGCCAGCATGCTGATGAGGACGGTAACGCCGGGCGCGAATGCCGCCGCCGTCGCGACCGTAATCGCCAGCAATCCGGCGACCAGGGCCGAACTGGATTCACCATAGCCCGCGACAGCGACCGACAGGCCGATCAATCCGATCGCCATCACTCGCCGGTCTCGTGAATAGGCCCAAGCGGCGCCGGGCCAAGCAAGCAGAACCAGCGCCGTGGTTCCGCGGTTGAGGCGAAACAGTGGCACGTCTGGGTCGTCCTCGCGTCCGCTGAGCATCCGATATAAGCTCGAATCGGTGGAAAGCTCGAACACCAGAAGGATCAGGGCGAATACGAGACCTGACGCCAGGGCAAGCCCGACCTTGCGCTGCGCCTCTGGCTCAATGACACCGACACTCGATCCCGCCGTCCATAAAATCAGGGCAAGCATCGCCATCTTGCCGCCGGCTTTGGCGGCGCAGGCACCGCAATCGACAAGGAATAGATGGTCCACGCCGGCATAGAGGGCTAACGCCGCGAATGCAAGAAGCAGCGGTTTGTTTGGCGCCAGGGTGCGCGGCGTCGTCAGGCCACCGGCTATCAGAACCAGCAGGGCCGTGGCGATATAGCTGGTCGCCATGGATTGTTTGGCCAACAGACCGAGCGGTACGAACAGCGCGAATCCGATGCACAGGATCCAGGTTCGGGTGCTATTGGCTAGCAATATCATCACTGTTTTTTTCGTCCTCGCGTTCGTTCGCTATCAGCAATGCGCCGGCATGGTCGCCAACACTTGGTCGATCATCAATAGCTTGCGTAGGATTTCTCCTCTACGATGTCCGAGCCGAGGAGAACATTGATCTCGCGTTTTAGCGCTGCGCGGCGATCATTCTGGTGATAGACGTCACGGGCGAGTTTGACGAAACCGGGGCTAAAATCCTGTGCCCGCTCGTGATCACGGATCGAATCCTCGATTACCCAAAGAGCTTCGTTCACGGCTCGAAGGTCGGCTTCGAGTCGGGAGAGCACCTGGGACGCTGGTATGTCCGACGCCTGAATTTTCTCTAGCATCGCCAATTCGCTTGCCACGTTTGCCCGCTTGTCAGCATCTGCGATCTTGGCGACCTTGATCCGCAGGATGGTGATCTTATCCAGCAACTCACCCGGCGCGACGGGTATCAGGATCGGTTCCAAGCTCTATTCTCCGGACGGTTGGACAGCATCATCCAAAAGGTTTTCCAGGGCACGCGCAACGTCCTCCAACGGGATGAGGGCGGGGTCCTCGCCGCCGTGGTCCTTTGAATCGATGATTACCAGACGCGGCACCTTCAGCACATATTTTTGCGGATCCGCCTTACTATAAAGTGACACTAAAGGGATTTGCGAGAGCGCCAGCATATGGCCGGCGCCGGAATCATTGGTCACCGCCGCCGCCATCCGGCCACCAAGCGCGATAACCAGCGCCGGCCCACTTGGCTGGTCTGGGTCGTCTCCAACGGTCGGTGGGAAAATACCGTCTGGGATCGCATCTCTAATGCGATCCCGTAAAGCTGCCTCGCCGGGGCCGAGGATAAAAACAGGCGTCCGGCCGCCGGCGCGTTGACGTCGGGCCAATTCCAAAAAATTTTCCAGTGGCCATACCTTGGTCGGATCACCAGCGCCCGGTGCGAAACCGACATAGCTTGGCCCATCTGGAAGCAGCGCACGGGCACGGTTGCGATAGGTTTCGTCGACCACTATTGGCCCCGGTGGGTCCAATAGTGGGTCTGAGACCAGGTCGAGCAGGAAGCTGAACTGCCCAAGAAGCGAGCGCGGAAAAGCGCCGTTGGCAGGGGGCCGGATGCTTGATAGGTGAAAGCCGCCGGTACTGGCGAGAAATTGGCCATGGCGGATGCGTTTGGCGCAAAGCGTGCGCATGAAGTTGCGTTGCGTGTCGACGACAAGATCGAAACGCCGCCCTCCCAGCGGTGGACGCGGGTCGATGAGCTGGGCGAACGTGCCGATCCCGGCATTCTCAACCACTTCGTCGATCAGGCCATCGACCATCGAGGCCAGGGGGCCGGCGAAGACCGAGGTGGAAAGACCTGCTATCCAGCAGAGATGAGCATCGGGGAAGCGCCGTCGGCACTCCTGCAGAAAAGAAAGCTTGAACAGACCATCGCCGATCACCTCGCCACAGGAATAGACCGCGACGGTCTGGAATATCGCCGCCTCGGGCACGGGATCAGTGCCCCTTGAAATTTGGCTTTCGCTTATCGTTAAAGGCAAGCACACCTTCTAGGCGATCCTTGCTGGAGACCATGCGATTATACGCCTCGATCTCAAAGTCGTAGCCGGATTTGAGATCGAGCTGGGTTGCCATCCGGATCGACTTCTTGGCCTGGCGGATGGCGATTGGGGCGTTGGATGCGATCCGTCGCGCTGTGGCCATGACCTTGTCCGTGAGCTTGGCCAGGGGACAAACCGAGTTCACCAGCCCGTATTCCAATGCCTCGGCGGCGCTTAGCGGCATGCCGGTCAGGATGACCTCCATGGCCCGCCGCACCCCGACCGCGCGCGGCATGTTCTGGGTCCCCGCGGCGCCAGGCATGATCCCCAGTGTCACCTCGGTCAAAGCAAAGCGCGCATGCTCGGCGGCGTAGAGAAAATCACAGTTCAGCGCCAATTCACAGCCACCGCCGTAAGCCGCGCCGTTGATTGCACCGATAATCGGGATCGGGCAGTCCATCATCGACTTGACCCCCTGTTCGAAGATCGCGTGCTGGTCCAGCCATTCTTTATCGCTCATGCCGTTGCGTTGTTTTAAATCGCCACCTGCGCAGAAGATCTTTTCGCCGTGCCCAGTAAGCACGATACAGCGGGCTACGGTCGGGTCGTGATAGAGGTCGGCCCACATCGAGCGCAGATCGAAACCCATCTGGGTATTCATGGAGTTCGCCGCGTCGGGACGATCCAGGATCACTTTCAGGATGTGATCCTCGCTCATTTCCAGGGTTAGGGTCTCGTAATCGGTCCGCATCGTGCGCTCCATGGTGAACGAGCCTGTTCTATAGCGTTATCGGACCTTGCATCATAGGGGGTGGATGCAAGCCCGGTCCGCCCTGGTTCATCAGCGCGTCGCATCCACCCACCGCCTATTCCGCCGCCAGACGCTTGGTCGCCAGGATCGCGTCATCGTCCATTAGCTCCATCGGCGTCCAATTGCTTGAGCGGACATAGTCCGGCCTCGGGCTTTCAACATCGCCCGGCCGATTGGCGCAGAGGTTGTAGCAAAGATAGATCTGCCAACGATCCCGAGCCGAAAGATTGTGGCCGGACGCGTGGAGCGTGTTGCAGTCGAAGATCGCGACGGTGCCCGGCTTGCCGGTGATCGCCACGGGGTCGGGTGCGCCCTCCATTCGGGTCTTCACTTGAGCCGCCGGCGTGGCCCAGAACTTATAAACCGTTGATTCGTCGTAATAAGGATCAGACCGACCATCGGAATGACTACCCGGCAGCATATAGAGGCAGCCGCCGATTTCCGTCGCCTCGTCCAACATCACCATCATGGTCGCCATGGCCGGCTTGGCGATGCCATCCCTGTGCCAGGACCCAAAGTCCTGATGCCAGTGCCAGACCGTCCCCTCGATCGAAGCCTTCATATTGACCTTGCAATGATGCATGTACAGCTGCTCACCTCCCAATACCTGCTGGGCCACCGCGAGAGTGCGGGGCGTGCGGGAGAGCGCGCGATATGGCGGCGAATAGGTCGGGCCGTCCGGCTCGTGCATGCGGAACATCGTCTTGGCCTTGCCGTCCTCGCCCTCGCGAAAAATTCCGTCCGCCTCAATATGGCGAAGCCGCTCGGTCTCGGCGCGCAGAACGCCCACTTCGTCGGCGTCGAACAACTCCGGAAACACCAAAAACCCGTTGCGTTTATAAGCGTCGATCTGATCTGGGGTTAGTTGCATCAAGAACTCCTTCATTGCCAAGCGCGCGGTTTAAATGCCGGTTGGGCGCTAACAAGCGACCGCATTCTATGTGTTATCCCTTGATTGAAACAATCCAAATCCTGATGAGTAGCCGCGTCGACGGTCTTTCCCGACCACGCGTTGTAATCGGATCTGCAAGCGTTGATTATGCTCGACTCAAGGCCGAGAGGGCGGACCGTGCAGGTCACACGAACCGAATGGCGGGACAACCCCAAACCGTTGCCGTATGGCCGTATGGCGATGGCGATCGGTGATGTGCATGGGTGCGCCGAACATCTGGAAGCGATGTATCAAGCGCTTGCCGAGGATGTCCGACGCCTGCGGCCCAACGAAACAACCTGTGTTCTGCTGGGAGACCTGGTGGACAGGGGCCCCAATTCGCTGGATTGTCTGGGCTTGGCGGTGGATGGCCTAAGCGCCTTCACGCGCGGCGCAGCGGTCGAGGATATCATTCTCCTCGGCAACCACGATGCCTGGCTGAAAAAGGCGGCGGAACGCCGGCTTAGCGGCGAAGACGCCAGGGTTTGGGCCTACAATGGTGGCGACACCACTTTTTCCAGCCTTGGAATTCCATCACTCTCCGACCCCAAGGAATTATCGACGGCGGTTCGAGAAAAACTGCCTAGTGAAGTGCTGGATTTACTCGACAAAATGTTGCTCAACCATCGAATTGGTGACCTGTTGTTCGTTCATGCCGGCGTGGACCCGCGCCACCCGCTTGAGGACCAGAGCGAGCATGCCTGTTTATGGATCCGCGACGCTTTCCTTAACGCGAAGGACTGGCCCTTCGAGGTCTTGGTGATACACGGCCATACCGTTGACCCTCCTTTGGGCCCGCCCGAGGTTTTCCCACACCGTGTCGGTATCGACACCGGCGCCTTCGCGACGGGCGTTCTCACGGCGGTGGAATTTCTCGGCGCCAGCATGCGGTTCGTGGCGGTCGACAGTCGGTAGGCGTTCGCCTAAATCAACGAGCAGCTTTGGTTTTTGACTTTAAGCAAGGCCACTGATCTCCGCCGATGGTGTTCACATTTTCTCGTTTCGGTTTATTTTCTTATCCAAATTTTTCGTCTTATGCGCTATCCCCCCGTGACAAGCCTTGGCTCGGAGAAAGACCGTGGACACGCCTGAACCGCTTGATCTGTTCATAATCGGTGGCGGCATCAATGGATGCGGGATCGCCCGCGATGCCGCCGGACGCGGTTTCTCGGTTTGTTTGGCGGAGATGAACGATCTCGCGAGTGCTACCTCATCTGGATCGACCAAGCTCATTCATGGCGGGTTACGCTATCTGGAACACTATGAGTTTCGTCTGGTTCGAGAAGCTCTGAAGGAACGCGAAGTGCTTTGGTCGATTGCGCCGCACATAATTTGGCCATTGCGTTTTGTGTTGCCCCATCACAAGGGCCTGCGCCCGGCATGGCTGCTGCACCTGGGTCTTTTTCTCTATGATCATCTTGGTGGTCGGCGGCTACTCCCGGGTACGCGGGCCGTGGATCTTCGTCATGACCCGGTGGGTGTGTCGCTCAAACCTGACTTCGCCAGAGGATTCGAATACTCCGATTGCTGGGTCGACGACGCACGCCTGGTTATTTTGAACGCTCGCGACGCGGCAGATCGAGGCGCCGAGATTCTCACCCGCACCAAGGTGAGCGGGGCAAGCCGTAAAAACGGGCTTTGGGTCGTGACGACCGAGACCGGTGACGGGGAAAAGCGGGTGCACCGGGCCCGGGTGCTGGTAAACGCCGCCGGTCCCTGGGTGGACGTGGTCCTGGCTGATGGGCTGGGGCGCAAGGATGCCGCCTCGGTCCGGCTGGTGCGCGGCAGCCATGTCATCGTCCCGCGTCTCTATGACCATGACCGGAGCTATATTTTGCAGAACACCGACGGTCGGATTATTTTCGTGATTCCCTATGAGCAGAATTTCACGCTCATCGGGACCACGGATCACGATCATGGCGATGACCTGGAAGAGGTTAGGATTTCCGAAGAGGAAATCAATTACCTCTGTTCGGCGGCGAATGCCTATTTCACCAAGCTGATCCGGCCTGACGACGTGGTCCACAGCTATTCAGCGGTGCGCCCCCTTTATGATGATGGCGCCAGCAAGGCTGAGGAAGCGACCCGGGATTATGTTCTCAAAACTGAATGTGGTGCAGGCGGCGAGACGCTGCTCAATGTTTTTGGTGGTAAGATCACGACCTATCGCAAGCTTGCGGAAAACGCGCTCGGGCATATCCAGGACGCGCTGGGTAACCGTGGTGCGCCCTGGACCGGCACCACCGCTCTGCCAGGTGGTTATTTTGGCCCAACCGATTTCGAGAGCGAACTCGTGGCGTTTCAAGCGCAGTTTCCGTTTCTTGCG
>JAPKDN010000303.1 GCA_028822575.1 Alphaproteobacteria bacterium
GACGGTTTCAGCACCGCAGCCCAGGCCCGGAAATCATTCAGAAGGCCATGCACGCAAATCAGCTGCGGATCCTGGCCAATATCGAGATACGAAATATTGTAATACCGAGCGTCACCTTTTAATCAATGATCGTTCAACCTCACCGCCGGACAGTAATGGTTCCGGTTGAGATGTTGAAGGCACGGGATGATCAATTCGGGTGTGGGCTCGCATCCGACATCTCCATCGCATCCGGGATGCGAACGCCCGCGCTCTCGACAGACTGGAGCCGACGGCCCTAGGCTCCCGACAAAGCGTCCCGCGACTGCGGGAACCAGCGGAGGGCAAGATCATGGCGGTTCAAGAAAAGCATTACGACGCGGGCGTTCGGAGCACCTATGTTTATCAAATCCTCGCCGAGGATATTAAGGCGATGGGGGTCGACACCGTCTTTGGATTGATGAGCGATGATACCGCGCATTTCTGTGTCTCGCTGGACGCGGTGGGGGTGGATTTTCTTGGTGCCCGGCATGAGAACACCGCGATTACCATGGCTGATGGCTATGCCGCCGCGACCGGGCGGTTGGCCGTGGTCTGTGTCGGGCGCGGGCCGGCGATGGCTAATGGGTTGCACGGCGCCACCTTCGCCAGCCGAACCGGTAACCCAGTATTAATCATCCAAGGCGATGTCGCGATCCCGGGCGGGAGCGCCAATGGCCAGGGCCCAGACTATAAGGGTGTCGACGCCGAAGGGGTCCTAAAGGCCGCGGGGGTAAGAACCTTCAAGCCGACCGGCGCCTCGACGGCGCGCCAGACCCTGGCTGATGCCGCCACCGCCGCAAGGCGCGGGGCCGCCGTGGTGTTGCTGTTGCCGGTCAATGTTCAGGCCGCCGAAATCGAGATCTCAGCTGATGACGTGGGGCCTGCCCCGGTGGATGCTAAGCCGATCCCAAAGCGCGCGGGCAAGCCGGCGCGACCGCAAGCCATCGTGGCGGCGACGGCGCTACTCTCAGGTGCGAAAAAACCGCTGATCCTGGCTGGGTATGGCGCCCATAAATCGGGGGCCAAGGGAGCGTTGATCGCGCTTGCCGAGAAGACTGGGGGCTTGCTGGCGACCACTGCCAAGGCCAAGGATATGTTCCGTGGGCACCGACTCAACCTCGGCATTATCGGCTCATTCTCGCATTCCGCTGCCCGGCGCATGGCCGGCGAGGCGGATTGCGTGCTGGTGGTTGGTGCCGGGCTCAACATCCTGACCATGAGTTTTGGTGAATCCCTGCCTGACGCGCCGCTCATCCAGATCGACGCAGTACGCGCCAATATCGGTCGCTGGACTACGGCCGATGTGGCGGTCGTCGGTGACGCCAAGTTGGCGACTGAGCAGCTGATCGAGGCGGTGCCGAACCGGGGTGACGCCGTCAAGCCGTTTCATGGTAAGGAAGCCCAGAGCTTCCTGAAGACATTCTCGATCACCAAAGATTTTCGGCCCGCCAATACCACCCGCACGGTCGATCCGCGCTCCCTCGCGGTGGCGCTGAATGAGATCCTGCCGGAAAAGCGGAGCATGGTCTATGACGCTGGAAACTTCCTTGGCGCCTTGCCGTATTTCACGGTGCCTGGGCCGGAATATTTCAAGATGACCAATGATTTCGCCTCGATCGGGCTGGGCTTCGGGGCGGCACTTGGTGTGGCCCGAGCGCGGCCCGACGTGCCGACGGTCCTAGTCATCGGCGACGGCGCCTTCATCATGACCATGGGCGAGCTTGAGACAGTGGTACGCGAAGACCTACCGATGGTGATCGTGCTGATGAACGATTGCGCCTATGGGGCGGAGCTTCACTTCCTGCGCATGCGGCAGTTGCCAGTGGCCAAGTCGGTGTTCCCGGATGTCGACTTCGCGCCGATCGCCGAGGGTTTCGGCTATGAGGCACACACCATCCGGACCCTGGATGAGTTGGCCGCGCTGGCACCGATTTTAAGTCATCCGGACGGCCCGATCTTCCTGGATTGCAAGATCAACGCCGACGTCGCCGCGCCCTTCATGAGTGAGATTGTCGCGGCGGAGACCCGCAAGCATTAGGGTCTTTGCCGTTCGGAGGGGCTTCGCCGCCGTCCCGTCCTCTTTAGGGTTCGGGGGCCGGCTGCGTGGCTTCCAGTCCTACCGGCTTGCCCACCACGACAAAGGTGAGGTCCTCAGTCCGGAACAGGCGCTTGGCGATGCGTTTAAGATCTTCAATCTCGACCGCTTCGATGATCGCGGTGCGGCGGTTGATATAGTCGATCCCAAGGTCTTGCCGTTGGATAGCGGTGATCACACTGGCGATGGCGCCTGAGTTGCTGAAACGTAGATTGTAGGAACCGTTCACATAGTCCTTGGCATCCCGGACTTCGGTCTCAGTCGGCCCCTCGGCACCAAATTTTGCCCAAATTTGTTTCAGCAAGTCGATGGTTTCCACGACACGTTCATTCACGGTGGAGACACCGCCAACAATTAAGGCGGTATGGTCCAGCGGCAGTGGATAGGCGGAAATACCGTAGGTCAGCCCCCGCTTTTCTCGAATTTCCTCGGTCAGGCGAGAGCCGAAGCCACCGGCCAATGTTTCGAATAACAGTGTTGCGGCGTACCAATCTGCGTCATCGCGAGTGATCCCGCGGTGGCCAAAAAAAACGACGGATTGTGGGATCGGGCGCTCGACGATCATGGTCTCGCCGGTAAAGGTCACGTTGATATCGGGAACCTCGGGAACTCTGGCCGCTGCGGGCAATGTACCAAAAATTTCATCAAGGACACTCGAAAGCCGCTCTGGTGAGATGTCGCCGACCACCCCAATAAACAGATTGTCTCTGGCGAACGTCCGCCCGGTGAAACCCTTCAGATCGTCACTAGTAATACCCAGCAGGGATGCCAGGGTTCCTCGTTTGGGTGCGCCATAGGGATGATCCGGAAAGGCCGATCGCCACCAGACCCGACTGGCAATGCGGTTTGGGTTTTGTTTGCGGCTTTTGAGACCAGCCATTATCTGTCCGCGCACCCGCTCCAATGGCGCCGCGTCGAACCTGGGTTCGTTTAGCGCCAGCCGCAATAGGCGAAACGCATCCTTGCTCGTCTCGGTCAACGTCGTCAAGGATCCTGAGAAGCTGTCGGTATTGGCGTTGAAGGAGAGACCGATAGACTCGTCGGCCAACGCCTTTTGGAATGCCGCCGAGTCCAGATCGCCGGCGCCTTCATCCAAGAGACCGGATGTCAGATAGGCCAAGCCTGGCTTGCCGGCAGGATCGGCGCTGGAGCCTCCAAGAAAAGTCATTTTGATGGTGATGATCGGGTTCTTGTGATCTTCAACAAGCCAAGCCTTGATGCCTCCTGGACTGGCCACCTTGGTGATTTCAAAAGCGCTCGCCGCTGGTACCCATACCAGCGTCGCTCCCATCAATATCGATGCAATCATAATCGTCGTTTGGACGAGCATCATTCGCCGCCTCATTTCACGCCCTCTGGCAGCAGAGTGCTGGTCACTGACCGTTCAATCGCCAGAACCGCCTTCGCCGCCTGCGCCACGTCCGCGACCGTTACCTTAGCGACCCGCTCGGGCCAGGATTCAATCGCCTCGATACTTTGTCCTGACGCGAGCGCCGCCCCGATGATCCGCGCCGGTGCGGTAACGCTGTCGCGCGCGAAGATGGCGGATCGGGTAAGGCGTTTGATGGCGGTGGCCAGTTCATCCTGGGTTACGCCAGTCTCCAATAGCTTGCTGATTTCCGTGTCGATCGCCGCCTCCACCTCCTCGACAGTCTTGCCCTGGGTGGGACTGCCGTAAAAGCCGAAGGTGGATGGTCCGATATCATCGCCGCCATACCAGCTACCGGCGGATACCGCGACCTTCGCTTCGACCACCATGGTGCGATAGAGGCGGCTCATGGTGCCGCCGCCAAGTATCTCCGTCAGGACCTCAAGAGCAAGCACGTGTTTACTCGCGCCATGACCCTGGCTTGGCGCGAGATACCGACGCGCGAACTGTGCCTGGCCGACCTGAGCACTGGTCATGGAAAGACGGCGGGGCGCGAGTTGTGGCGGCTCATCAACACGGTCGCGTTTCGCGACCTCGCGGCGGGGGATAGGTGCGTAATGCTTCTCCGCCAACGCCCGGACAGTCTCGACGGAAACATCTCCGGCGACAATCAGAATGGCGTTATTCGGGGCGTACCAGCGCCGATAAAAGTTGATGGCGTCCTCCTGGGAGAGCTGACGCATCTCATGCTCCCAGCCAATCACCGGAATGCGGTAGGGATAGGCCAGGAACATAGCCGCGTTGACCTGCTCGCGGAATTTTGCGGCGTCGCTGTTGTCCGTGCGTGTGCGTCGCTCCTCCAGGATGACATCCCGTTCCGAGAGAACGTGCTCGAGATCGAGTTTTAGGTTCACCATCCGGTCGGCTTCGATGCCCATGACCGTGTCGAGGCGGTTTGGCGCCACGGTTTGGTAGTAAGCGGTGTAGTCCTGGCTGGTGAAGGCGTTCTCGTTGCCACCGATCCTGGCGATGATGCGCGACGCCTCACCCGGCCCCAATTTGTCGGTGCCCTTGAACATCAAATGTTCTAGGAAATGCGCGATACCTGATTTTCCCAGGCCTTCATCCGCTGCGCCCACGCGATACCAGACCATTTGGGTCACCACCGGCGCGCGATGATCACTGACGACGACGACCTCTAGGCCATTTTCAAGCGTAAAATGCGCAGGATCAAACACG
>JAPKDN010000304.1 GCA_028822575.1 Alphaproteobacteria bacterium
CCAGGCGATCCTTGAACTTGTAATAGGCCATCGCCAGAACCAGGGCGGCGGTACGAACGGGGCCACCCGGAAAGCGCCTGTGTTTGATCGCGGCGAACATATCGAACCGCTCGGCGTCTCCGGCGATCGCTTCCGCCATTAACTTGCCGGCGAGCCCGGTAAGCGCCACGCCGTGGCCCGAGAACCCCTGGGCGTAATAGATTGAGGGTTCCAGACGCCCAAAGTCGGGGATGCGACTGACCGTGATACCGATATGACCGCTCCAGGCGTATGCCAGTGGTATGTCGGTCAGGGCGGGGAATACCTTCTGGATACGACCCGAGAGGTAACGCCGCAGGGCCAACGGCTCGCGCCCCGCATAACCCGCGCCGGCGCCAAAGAGCAGCCGGTGATCCGCCGTAAGACGGTAATAGTCCAGCGCGGCATTGCAATCGGCCACGGCGACATCGCCCGGCATGATTTGGGCGGCAAGGTCGGGTGCCAAGGGGGCGGTGGTCGCGACAAAACTCGAAACCCTGGCAAGCCTCTGGTGCATTTCCGGAACCAACCCGCCGAGATAGGCGTTGCCCGCGAGCACCAGAAAGCTGGCCCGGACACGACCGTTTTCAGTGTGAACCGTGGGCTTGGCGCCTCGCTCGATTTTAATGGCGGCGCTGTGCTCGAATACCCGCGCGCCGGCGGTGATGGCGGCGCGGGCGAGGCCTTGTAGATAGCTCAATGGATGAATCTGGCCGCCACCAGTATCCACGACGCCTCCGTGATAAATGTCGGTGCCGACCCATGCGCCGACGTCTTCTCGGGATATTGGCGTTGTCTGCTCATAGCCATAGAGGTCTCGCCATTCTTCGTGCATTTCGGCTAGCCCGTCCATCTGCCTTTGATTCAGGGCTGCGAAGAAATAACCTGAGCGTTGGTCGCAGGCGATGGCATGTCGGGTGACCCGCGCATCCACTTCTGCAAGCGCCTCGACGCCCATTGCCCAAAATGTCTTCGAGGCCTCGACGCCAACTTCCTGGCGGATCCGGTTCATGTCGCAGCTGTAGCCGCTCACCAACTGCCCACCATTACGCCCAGACGCCCCGTTGCCAATCCGTTGGGATTCGAGGAGAACCACCGAATAGCCGCGCTCCGTCAGATGCAAGGCGGTGGATACACCGGTCAATCCGCCGCCTATGACACAGACATCCGTCTCGACCATCTCTTCGAGCTTGGGCATCGCTGGGAAATTGGATCGCGTGGCATGGTAGTAAGTCGCTGGCATATTGGCTCCTATGGGACTTAGATCGCTTTCAGATACCATTCCAATTTCCTAGGTATGACCCTGGCCCCGAAGACTTGACGTTCCTCGTCCTTTACTGCTTAAAACAGGGCCTGGAATCCCGCGCAGACCACTTGCTGGATAAGCGGATATTGTTTGAAACAGCTCAGCGCCTCGTCCCCGGTTTCCGGAGTGTCGCGGACCCCCGCGCCATAGGCGTTGCCTTCGGTTCGTGGTGGCAGCCTCTTGACCAATTTCAATGGGGTCTGGTCCTGTAATCATGCGACCGTTGTGTTTAACTGACACTGGCCAAATTGTCCGTAGTATCCTTCGCAAAATCTCAACATGCATTCAAAGGACCGCCTCATGACGACCGAATTCTCCGATGAAGAACGGATGGTAATCGAGCTTGTTGAAAAATTCGTCGAGAACAATTTGATGCCTCTGGAGAAGGCCGTCATGGCGCGCGAGGCGGCGGGCGGCGAGCATTCGTTAACCGACGAAGAAGAGGCGCCGTTGTTGGCGAAATGTAAGGAGCTGGGCCTCTGGGCTCTCGACGCGCCAGAAGAAATGGGCGGAGCGGAGCTCCGTACTCCGGTGATGATGGCTATTCACGAGCACCTGAAAAGCACGGTGACGCCGTTCATTTTTCCACCAGATTCACCTAACCTGCACATGCTGCAGGCCGTGGCGACGCCGGAGCAACGCTACAAATACATGGAGCCCTATGCCAAAGGCGTGATGAAGTCCTGCATCGCCATTTCTGAGCCTGGCGCCGGCGGCGACCCGGCGCAGATGAAAACTCGCGCGATTCAGCAAGGTGACGAATGGGTCATCAATGGTCGCAAGATTTGGGTTTCGAATGTGCCCAGCGCCGATTTCGTCATCCTCATGGCGGTGACCGACAGCGAAAAGGGTGCCCGCGGCGGTATTACGGCTTTTATCGTTGATCGCGATACGCCAGGCTTTGTTATCGAACGGGAAATCCCGATGCTGGGTGGCCACCGCACCTATGAACTGGTGATGGATAATCTGAGGCTGAAAGACAGCCAGATCCTAGGCGGTGTCGGCCAGGGTTTCGCGCCGATGCAAAAGCGTCTGACCGTGCGACGTCTGGAAATGGGCGCCAGTTGCATCGGCATGGCTGAGCGGGCGTTGAAGATGATGTGCGAACACACTTCCCAGCGCGAGACCTTCGGCGTGATGCTGAGCGAACGCCAGGCGATCCAGTGGTGGATCGCCGACGCTGCCACCAAGATCCACGCGGCGCGTTTGATGGTAATGGACGCGGCGGCCAAACAGGACGCCGGCGCGGATGTCCGTACCGAGGCCTCGATGATCAAGGTTTTCGCAACCGAGATGGCTACCGAAGTGCTGGATAATGCAATGCAGAGCTTTGGCGCCATGGGTATGGCTCGCGAGATGCCCTTTGCCATCATGGCCCAGCGGCTTCGTCTCATGCGGATCTATGAAGGACCGACTGAGGTACATCGGATGGTCATTGCCCGACGCAAGATTGGCGAATACGCTTAAGGTGGGAGAGGGTTTCATGGGCCAGAGCGCATTTAAGGCCTCGGGTTATTCTTGGAAATTGTATAGCGGGGCGGAGGTGATCGAGAGGGATCTTCCCGCCTCGGTCGATCGGGTGGGCGCCGAACGGGCGATGGTGATCTGCTCACCCTCGGTCAATGGTCGGACCAATACGAGCCAACGCATCCAAGCGACGCTTGGCGCGCGTTGCGTGGGCGTATTCGATGAAATTGGAAAAGACTCCACATACGAATCCGTTTGCGCCGCGACCGAGGCTGCCCGGCGAGCCCGCGCGGATCTGTTGATCGCGGTTGGTGGCGGCAGCGTCATAGTGGCGGTACGGGCGGTGGCGATCTTCATGGCTGAGGTGGGAGATCCGTTTGAGATCATGACGCAATACCCACAAGGCAAGCCGGCGTTCAGCCCGCGATTGATGGCTCCGAAACCGCCGATCATCAATATTCCCACCACGCCGACTAGCGCCATGAATCGCGCTGGCACCGGTCTTAAGAACCCCGATCTTGATCATCGGATGGAGTATTTCGATCCGAAGACCCGGCCGTTGGCGATCTTTTTGGACGATGAGGCCCTGTTGAGCGCGCCGCCGGAACTTGTGCGTTCCACCGCGACAACTGTTTTCGCCAGCTTGGTTGGAACGATATCCCAGACCGACGCCAATCCCTTGGTGGATGGCGATCGCCACCAGGCTTTTCGATTGGTGCGCGAGGCTTATGGCCGTTTGATGGATGAGTTGGATAATCCGGCCTTGCGCCAGGACCTCTGTATCGCGGCATTCCTTCAGAATCGCGCCGAGGATGATGACGCAAGACGGTTTCGGGGAGGGCCATTTTCTGGAAATTATGCGATCTCGACCGCGCTTCACTTATGCCATCCGCGGGTTGGACAGGGAGAATCCACCTCGGCGGTTCACACGACGGTGGCGCGGCTTTCGGAAAATATCGAAGCGCCCGTCGCGCGAAGGGTAGCCGTGGGGCTTGGGGTTTGGCGGGCTGGAATGAGCGTGGGTGAGGCGACGGTGGCGGTGGCGGACAGTCTTGATGCGATCTACGCCAAAGTTGGGATGCCGACCCGGGTTGGGCAACTGGGTATACCGCGCGAAGACCTGGTGAATATCGCCAGGAAAACTGTGAAGAATTTTAATGCCAACTCTGGCGCCCGGTCGGAGGATGAACAGATTGGCCACGCCTTGTATATTTTGGAGGCGGCTTGGTGACTCGATAAGTCGAGGGTTGTTTGTTGTGTGTGGCAGGGGCGATATCCTTATGCTGACTAGGTTTTTAAAACGTGGGAGGTTGGTCGCGCACGATTAAAGATGGGAATATGATTTTCTTTGGATAGTTCGGAGTGTGGCGATGACCGGGAACTCCTTAAGTGACCAGATTGATCGGTTGTCGCGACGGATGGCGTATCTTTGCCATTGATAAGTGTGTGAAGGTTTCGCGACACGAAATCAGATCGCGAAGGCCACGGAACTTTCCTGGACGCTGATCAAAGATATCGGAGACCCGAGTTTGGTGCCGACATTCAAGACATTGAAAGCGCTGGCGGCGGTCATCCCGATAGATTGGGAATCGATCATAGGGTTCCTTAGTGCTACCAGGAAATCGACTTGGACCTCAAGCCCTTCAAGCTTGGTGTTCGAAGGAACACAAGGGGTCACAGCGAAAACGCGAAAATTATATTGGGCCACCGCCGTTTCCATGATTGAATCGGATCAAATTTCACAGGTCCAAAAATTTCTCGAGCAACACCGTGATGCGGATGACGTAGTGTGAGCGGATCCAATTGATCTCGACATCATCAAGGCGTTGGTGCCCCAACGCGCGTGCTATTATTTCAATATTGAGACCCCCAATCCTAGCAGCTTCCATGTAATACGGTGGGGTCTATTATTCCGGCACATATGTCTCTCTTT
>JAPKDN010000305.1 GCA_028822575.1 Alphaproteobacteria bacterium
GCAGGATCAGAAATCTGGCTCGATCATCAATATTTCCACTTTCGCCGCGTTTGAGCCGGACCCCGTCTTTCCAACTTCCGGTGTCTTTCGCGCCGGGTTGGCGGCCTATACCAAACTTTACTCGGATAAATACGCAGCCGAGAATATTCGCATGAACAATGTGCTGCCGGGATTCATCGACAGTTTGCCCGAGAAAGCGGAATTCAAGGACCGCATTCCGATGGAACGCTACGGCAAGACCGACGAGATCTCTGCGACCATCGCGTTCCTCGCATCGGAAGGGGCTGGTTACATCACCGGCCAAAATATCCGCGTGGACGGCGGAATCACACGCTCGGTCTGACGGTTACCGAGATATGATCTCCTCTAATCCATCGTCGAAACATGGGCGGAGACGACCTTCCAGCCGACATCCGGAAAGCGCGCCCAGGTCTGACTTTGGCGGCCAATCTTGTCCTGCCCGCGCATTTTGAATTCCAAATTCACGGTCGCCATATCGTTGCCAAGGGTGAGTATTTCAAGGCGGCGACGCTTCTCCTTCGTACCCGGTCCCGGTGGGCGGCGCACGCGATGGGCGTGGATTTCATCGAAACCGTAGCCGTGTTCGTCAAAAGATAGGCGGATCGTATACGGGCTGTTCCAAAACGTGGCGTCGAGCACATCCACATCCTTGTCGATCAGTGCTTGCTCGTACCGCTCGAACAGCTCGCGCACTTCTGCGACTACTTCGGGCTTGTTCGCTTCCATCTTTATACTCCCGCCTCCGTGTTGAAACCGTCAATCAATCCGTCCCAGATTGACACCATATCCATCATGTCGTCCCAGAAATTCGGGTCGCGACGCGCATCGAAATCAGCAAGCGATACGCCCTGTTGCTCGACCCAGGTATAGTAACCGAGATTGAAAATGCCTTCGCGGTCAGGCCGCGTCATTTCCTTCATATGATCTATGGTCGCACCCAACAGATAACGCCCAAAAACTTCCGCCGCCGCGAGACCATCGAAGTTACCGCCGAACGTGGCGCGGGATTCCTTGTCGAGTTCGGTGCCATACATCTCCGAGCCGTCGGTCGCCACCGTCAGCACTGCGTCTTTGGCCCCGAGGCCCTGATACTTGGCGTACTTGATCGCGGCCAGAATATTGGCGATAGATGAGAGCCCGAGATCGGCGAGCCCACTCAAAGCTTCCTGTCCCAATCCCGTGCGGGAAGCGAGATATCCGCGCCCGACCGTCGTGTTGAACAGCAAGTTCAACGCGTCCGATGCCTTGTCCGAGACGGCAATGACATAATCGGTATTCAACGCGTTGTGGATGAAGGGCACGTGCTTGTCGCCGATGCCTTGGATGTTGTGCTCACCATAACCGTTCATCAACAAGGTCGGGCATTCAAGCGCTTCCACCGCGCAAATATCCGCGCCGAGAGCCTGTTTTAAATGATCCCCCGCCGCCAAAGTGCCACCTGATCCGGTGGCCGAGACAAATGCCCGCGCTCGCAAGCCGCTATCGGCGTCGACCGCGTGGAAGATTTTCTCCATGGCGGGGCCGGTGACCGCGCGGTGGACGATGTAGTTTCCAAACTCATTGAACTGGTTGAGAATGACGTTGTCGGGGATCGCCGCGAGCTCATGACAAGCGTCGTATATTTCCTTCACGTTGCTCTCGGTGCCCGGCGTGCGAACGATGTCCTCGGGTGAGCCGGCCCAGTTCTCTAACCATTGAAATCGCTCCCGGCTCATGCCTTCCGGTAGAACGGCAACACCCCGGCATCCCAGGATGCGCGAGATTGCGACACCGCCACGACAGTAATTGCCGGTCGACGGCCAGATCGCCCGATGTTGGGTGGGATCGAATTGCCCCGTCACCAAACGCGGGACAAGACAGCCATAGGCCGCCAAGACCTTATGGGCTCGAACCATGGGAAAGCGGTTTCCGGTGGCGACGATGATTTTTGCCTCCACGCCAGTCAGTTCGGACGGCAACACCATATGCTCCGGCGTTTCGACAAGAGATCGGCGGTCCTCGCCATTGTGCCAATGGACGCGAAACAGGTTGCGGGCATCGGCCGCATCCGGGTCCACGGCCGACAAATCCTCCGGCATCGATGCACTCTGACCTACTGGATCGGCAAGCGTGGAGAGACGCGGCAAGCGCACACCGCTTTCAGCGAAACGTTCGACCGCGCGACGGCGTATTTCGGGGTCTACGATGTCGCGCTCAAGTCCGAGAGGCATCTGGCCCATCCTTAATCGGAGTTACGGGAACATCGTTAGTAGAGACTGACGGTATGGGCGGCAAGCGGACTGGTCGCCACCGGAGGAATGACGCATACATCTATTCTGTTGGGAGACCGTGGATCACGAGAGAGGGAGACCGAGATGCTCGAGCAAGCAAAAGATTTCAAGGACGAGAGCGAGGCCTTATTTGCCCTCTTAAACCCTTTGAGCAAAGCTGATTTCGAACGCCCAACATTGTTCAAGGCATGGACCTTCAATGACATTCTAGGACACCTGCACCACGGCAATATGCTGGCCGATCTCTCGCTCAATGACGAGGCCATGTTCCACGAGACCTATGCCAAGATCAAAGCGCTTCGAGACGCCGGGGCAGAAGGCACGGATGCGACGGCAACCGTGCTCGAAGGTCTAAAAGGCCACGCATTACTGACGGCTTGGCGTGATTTCTATGGCCCCATGAGCGATCGATTCGCCGAAGCCGATCCGAAAAAGCGCGTGAAATGGGTTGGCCCTGATATGAGCGTCCGTTCCAGCATTACTGCACGCCTGATGGAAACATGGTCCCATGGCCAGGCCGCCTTTGATTTGCTCAGCGCGGAACGACAAGACACCGATCGGATTAAGAATGTCGCGGTGCTCGGGGTAAACACGTTCGGCTGGACCTTCGTCAATCGCGGTGAAGATGTCCCAGAACCGATGCCCCATGTACGATTGACGGGCCCGTCGGGCGAGATCTGGGAATGGAACGATCCGTCGGACGCGGAGCGCGTCGAAGGATCGGCTGTTGAGTTCTGCCAAGTGGTCACGCAGACCCGAAACATAGGCGACACAGCCCTGCACGTGACCGGCACTGTCGCTAACCAATGGATGGACGTTGCACAGTGTTTCGCAGGCCCGCCCCGCATGCCACCAGCGCTTGGAACGCGACGTATGGCGGCCGGCTGAACGGTGATACGGCAGCTCGGGCGGACAGATTAAGTGGATTGGACCGGTTGGCATTCGCCGATTGGATGTTTGCATTGTCCGGGTGACCGCCTAACTATCCAGGCTGTTATAGCGAGACCAGGTGAGTTGGATGTCTGATAGAGCGGCAGTTGCAGAAGAACTAGACGACGCTGCCGCGTCGGGCGACGAGCGCTGGGCCATCAGCCTGATTAGCGCCGGGCATTATCTTAGCCATTTCTATGGCCTAGCCCTGCCCCCCTTGTTCCCGCTGCTGAAGATGGAGTTCGGCGTCTCCTATATCGAATTGGGTCTCGCCATGACCGCCTACGGTTTCCTTGGCGGTATACTGCAAGCGCCTGTCGGATTTCTCGTCGACCACCTGGGACCCCGCCGGGTTTTATTGTGGGGCCTGTGTTTGATTTCCACATCGGTCATGTTGATGGGTTTCGTCGACAGCTATTGGATGCTCCTCGTCTTGGCCGTGTTTGCGGGCCTTGGCAACAGCGTCTTTCATCCAGCCGATTACGCGATTCTGGCCGGATCCATCGGCGAAAAACGCCTTGGCCGCGCCTATTCAGTTCACACATTCTCCGGCTTTCTTGGCGGCGCCTGCGCACCCGTCGCCATGTTAACGATTGCGGCCTACACGGATTGGCGGACCGCCCTGATCATCACCGGCGGGATCGGCTTGCTGGTATTAGCGGTTATGACCGTGCGGCGCGAAGTCCTCGTAGGCGAAAGCCATAGCGAGAGCGAAGCGGTAAAACCCGCGGGCAGTAAGGGCATCGCTCTTTTGCTAACACCGCCGGTATTGCTATTCCTCGCATTCTTCATCCTCTACGGAATGGCGAGCGGCGGCCTCCTCGCCTTTACAGTGAGTGGATTGATCGACCTTCACGGCCTCGGGTTAGACACCGCAAACACCGCTCTGACAGGGCATCTCTTCGGCGTCGTCGGCGGCATTTTGCTCGCGGGATTCGTCGTCGACAAATACCCACGACATATTGTGACGGCTGCCGCAGCTTTGATATTGGCGGCTGTCGCGACATTGCTTCCGGTCTTTGTCGGACCGATGGAAGGGATACTCATCGTGATCATGATCGCCGCAGGTGTCGGCCTCGGCGCGGTTCTCCCGGCGCGTGACCTAATGCTGAAAGCAATCATTCCAGTGGGACAAACCGGAAAGGTATTCGGTTTCGTCTTCGTCGGCTATTCGATCGGCGTCAGTCTGGCACCGCTGCTTCTCGGCTCCCTACTCGATGCGGGAATGCCGGCAATGGTGTTCAGCATCTCGGCGGGCTTCGCGGTACTCTCATTAATCGCAATCGCCGCAGCGTATTTGTTGTCTCCGAAAACCTAACTCCGCAAGTTCTTGCGCGCTTCGTCCGCGTCCCAATGTAGGAAATCAGGGCCGAGTTGATCGAGCGACGGGCAGCCGAGCTGCTTCATATTGGTTTCAATTTCCGAGCGGACGATCTCTACCGCCTTAGCGGCGCCCGGTTGTCCACCGGCGATGCAGCCGTAGAGCGTCGGCCTGCCCATGAA
>JAPKDN010000306.1 GCA_028822575.1 Alphaproteobacteria bacterium
GCCAAATCAATCACGGTAAGCTCGGTATTACCTTGAACACTAAGAAGCCGGCGGCCGTCGAATTGATCAAGCAGCTCGCCATCTTGAGCGACGTCGTGATCGAGAATATGTCGCCGGGCTCTTTAGAACGATCAGGGCTCGGTTATGCGGATCTGAGCGCGATAAAGCCTGATATCGTGATGGTGGCGATGTCGGTCGCTGGTCAGCACGGCGCGCTGTCAATGATACGTGCCTATGCGCCAACGATGTCAAGCTTCGTCGGCATGGAGGCGCTGGTCAGTTACAGAGGCGAAGCGCCCACTGGAGCGCTCAATTTCGCGCTGAGCGATCCGGGTGCCTCGCCCCATGCCATAGCACCTCTGCTCGCCGCGTTGCATCGGGCCCAGACCACAGGAGCAGCCTGCTATATTTATTTCTCCCAGATTAAATCATTGCTAGGGACATTGCGACCGTACCTTCTCGACAATCAGGTCAATGGCCGGCAACCGCCGTCGCTTGGTAATGGCCATGCCGCGATGGCGCCACATGGCCTGTATCCCGCGGCCGGAGAAGACCGTTGGCTGACCTTGAGCGTGGGAGATGACGCAGGTTGACTTCGATTGACTGAGGTCGCCATAGGCGGGACCTGGGCAAGAGATGACGTTTTCGGATGACAGCCGGTCGGCAGACACACCGGGTTAAACTAGACGCCGACATCGCCGAATGGACCGCCCGCTATGATCGTGACGCTCTCATCAGGATACTTCGTGACATCGGATTGGCGTCGATGCCGGCGCTTACACTGGAGGAGCAATCGGGGGACCCGCATTTCACAGCACGCAAGACCAGACAAGTCGTCGACATTCCGTTCTACGGCCCGGAATTCCTGATCAAGGCACCTTGGCGGTTATCCAGCTTTTCACCCCAAATCAGCCGATCTGGCCCAACGGCCGGCGAGCACAATCACCATGTTTTCCATGATCTTTTGGGGCTGTCGACGCAGGAAATCGCCAGCCTGGAGGCCGAAGGCGTCATTGCGTGAAAGCGATTCAAGTTTCCCTGCCCAGAAAACCCAAATCATGCTATCAACGCCCCTTTTCAAGCATGTTTCTTACCAGGATAAATTTTGTGAGCGACACCGACGATTTCGTTGCGGCAACCCGCGCGGTTTTGACCTGCGACCTCAATATCCGGGCCCTCGACTATTGGAACAAACAACGCGGTGACCGTGTCATGCCGGCGCGTGCGGATTTAGACCCCGCCGACATAATGAATATCCTGCCAAACGTTATCCTCTTGGACGTAAAACCCGAACCGCTGGATTTTCGCTATCGCCTGATCGGCGCCGCGATCACGAATAACCTGAACAGCGATTTATCCGGGCAATGGATGCGGGATATCCCCTATCAGGCACCACCCAGCCTGATCCATGGCGCTTGTCGCCGGGTGTTTGAGGAACGTCACCCGATTTCCAGCAACGTTCCCTATGTCGGACCAAACAAAGATTTCTTCGTCGCCGAGGACGTAATCATGCCATTGTCGGTCGACGGCAAGGCGGTCAACATGTTGTTGATAACAGTCGACTATCTGCAAAACAAATTCGGGTATTTTTCCCCTCAGCGCTACCACTGATCGGGGATCGCGACAGCTTCTTTACCCCCGACCAGTCGCCCCGGATCGTGCCTCCCTAGCCGGCCACCAATTCGACTCTAACCCGATAAATCGGTATCCTTACCTTCGGCTAACCACAGCAGGTACTGGCCATAACCGTTCTTTTCCATAGCTTTACCAAGCGCGTGGAGTTGCTCACGGTCAATCCAGCCATTGGTGAAGGCGATCTCCTCAGGCACCGCGATCCTCAAGCTTTGCCGGCGTTCGATGGTCTGAATATAAGCCGAAGCGTCGACCAGGCTGTCATGCGTGCCGGTGTCGAACCAGGCAAACCCCCGACCAAGCCGTTCGACTCGAAGCGTCTTACTATCCAGATAGGCCCGGTTCACATCGGTAATCTCAAGCTCGCCGCGTAGGCTCGGCTTAATGTTCGCGGCGACGTCGAGAACGCTATTATCGTAGAAATACAACCCCGTCACCGCCCAGTTGGATTGCGGGGTCTCGGGCTTCTCCTCGATCTCGGTGGCCATGCCGTCCTTGTCGATGGTCACCACGCCATAACGCTCGGGATCGTGGACATGATAGGCGAACACCGTCGCCCCGGTATCGGCGCTGACGGCCACCCGCAACTTATCCGTCAAACCGTGGCCGTAGAATATATTATCTCCAAGCACCAACGCACAGGGACTAGAACCCACGAACGCCTTGCCAATGATGAAAGCCTGGGCTAGGCCGTCGGGTGAGGGTTGCACGGCGTATTGAAGATTGACCCCCCACTGTTTGCCATCGCCTAGCAAACCGTGGAACGCGTCTGCGTCCTGTGGCGTCGTTATTATCAAAATGTCTCGTAATCCCGCCAGCATCAGTGTCGCCAGCGGGTAATATATCATCGGTTTGTCATAAATCGGCAGCAACTGCTTGGAGACCGAGTGGGTGATGGGGTGCAGGCGCGTTCCGGACCCTCCAGCTAGAACAATACCTTTCATTTACTCATCTCCCGTGGCGCGAGCGACGCGCCATCACATCAATTGGTCCGGTGATCCTCGCGCGCTCCGCGACAATGACGGCGCTGCTCCCGAAGTCAAACCCGTGTCGGTTGGCTAGCCCTAGCCTAGAGCAAACCCTTGAATCAAGGTGTAAAAGCTTTCCTGGTACTTTGCGTGATCAACGCGCCACCGGATACCTTGGGTCGAATAAGGCGGATCGATGTATTCGAAGATACACACTCGTTGTTGGCGCGGAAGTGAACTGCAGATCCGATTGGGGCGGATCTCGAGGATGGCCTCATAACTGGGCTCTCGATAGAGTTGGCATTCACGCCTCACCTCCAAAAGTGACCGAATGGTGTGGACACAACCACTTCGGGCATCCAAACCTGATACCAAGCCCCCCAAACATCCTATTAATCGCCTCCCAAGACAGTTGGCGCGTCCGTGATGCCTATGGCCTCAGTCTTGACCAATGCCCGCGCCTCCCCAACCCTTGATGCGACCAAGGCGTTATTCTGGAGAGAATTCATGGCGGACAGAAACGAGAAATACGCGGGATGGATCATCGACACGGTCGCTGGCAACGGTGAACTCGGATATTCCGGCGATGGTGGCCCGGCCGTCGAGGCGCGTCTCAACAATCCCTTCGACGTAGTTTTCGATCCCGCTGGCGATCTCATCTTCACCGATACCTTCAATCATTGCATCCGCCGGGTCGACTTAGTGACGGGCGTAATCACGACGATCGCCGGCACCACGGAGATTGGCTATTCAGGCGATGGCGGGTCGGCCATGGCGGCGCGGTTTAACGAGCCCTATGGTATGGCGGTGGATGACGGCGGGTCACTCCACGTCGCAGATCGGCTGAACGCCGTGGTGCGACGGATCGATGGGGAAACGGGCATTGTAACGACGTTCGCGGGCACGGGAGAAAAAGCGTTCAGCGGCGATGGTGGACGGGCAGATCAGGCCAGAATGGTGGAGCCGAACGGTCTGGCTTTTTCCTTGGATTATTCCCTGCTCTACATCGCCGACGTCTCAGATAATCGGGTGCGGGTGGTGGATATAGCCGCCGCGACCATATCGACTTTCGCCGGCACCGGCGCCGCTGCTCATGACGGAGATGGCGGCCCAGCGGCCGCGGCTGATGTCTTCGGCGCCCGCGCCGTCGGTGTCAGACCAAGCGATGGGTCGGTATACGTGATGGAGCGTCAAGGCAGTTGTCTTCGCCTGGTCGACGCGAAAACCGGCGCGATCTCAACCGTGTCGAGCACCGGCGAGACCGGTTATGCCGGCGATGGCGAGGCCGCCGCGGTCGCGATCTATGATCGCCCCAAGGAAATGACCGTCGACGGCGAGGGCGATGTGCTGGTGGTCGACACCGAAAACCACGCGATCCGTTTGATTGACTGGGCGGCCGACCGGGTGACCACCATCGCGGGGACTGGTGCAAGCGGGTTCACCGGCGACGGAATTCCGGCGAGCCGGGCCACGCTAGGCCGCCCCCATGGCGTGGCGATCGGCCCAGATGGATCGTTCTATATCGGCGATACCGAGAACCACCGAATTCGCAAGGTCTCACGCGTCTTAGGTTGATGGGCGCCATTCGAAGATAACCCACGAGCCTCGAACAAACCCCGCCACCCCGCCGAAGGGCGGGGCCCGTTTCTCTGAAATGCTAGCCTAGCTCGATGAACACGGCTTTGCACGATCGATGCAGCGTTTCCGCCTTAGGGATGGATCCCGCTCTTCAGCGGGATGACAAATAATTGAAGACTCGCGCTCTCGAGCGCTCACCTTAATCAGCAACCCGAAGGCGATTACCAGCGCCGTTGAAGGCCATCGTCGCCTCGCTCAACGGCGCGTGCACCGGCACCTTGGTCGCCTTGATGAAGCGATCGGTCTTGGTGCTAGCGATGACCTTGCCGCCGTTGGTCGCGGTCTCGTTCGAGGCGATCACCGCGTTCGGCTTGACCAGCTCGTCGATGACGTGCGCCGCCTCGGTCGGGACGGCAGTGATCTTTATCCCTCCAACATCACGTGACGCGCCGAACCGGGTCAGTTGCGAGTTCTCGGGGTTGCCGCCAAACGCCTTCAATATCATACGAAGGAATTTTGGTATTTCTCT
>JAPKDN010000307.1 GCA_028822575.1 Alphaproteobacteria bacterium
GGCTCACGGGTTACCCGTTCGGCGCTTTC
Organism: Alphaproteobacteria bacterium; assembly: GCA_028822575.1. Next base: position 30 of record JAPKDN010000307.1, read on the forward strand.
CACTCCCGTCTGGATACTTGGAATAATGGGCTCGCCGCCAACCCGGATTGGAACTGGGAGGTTGATCCAGGCGCGGCGGTGAATGTCCGACTCGCCAAAATTCGAGAGGCGCGCTATGCCGCCGGCGTTACCTTAAGCGCGGCGGTCGGATTCTGAAAAAGCGGCGGGCTACTCCGCCTGTATTCCCACCCATTTATCACGCACGAATTGGCCTACCGCCGCGTTCTGACCGATCGGCGAGAAATGGGCGTTGTGGCCACAGTCAGGCATATTAATGGTCGATCGGACGTAAAAAGTGAATCCAGCCAACCCATCAGTGAGTTACTTGGCGACAGCATTCGCGCGACACAGCATCAGCCCAACCTGCCCACTTAGCCTCCTAGAATACCAGAAAATTCTCCTGAGAAAAAGAGAATGAATTGAACAAAACTACAAATTAACCCACAATCCTATTAATAAAAAATTGTGAATCAGCATATTAAAATATATATTTCCTCTTTCTATTGAGTAATTGGTGGCCAAGTATCCCTAAAAGGTTTTTTTACCGCACGTTCGACTAAATCCAGTCGGTCTTGGCCGTAAAACATATCGCCATCGACGAAATAAGTTGGCGAACCAGGCACGCTGCGGCTTATAGCCTCGTCGGTATTCGCGGCATATCGAGCCGCAACCTCCTCGTTATCCGCGAGATTAAGCCAGCCTCGTCCATCCTCGTTTATGTCGCGAGCGATCTGGATCAACGTCTCAGGATCGGCGAGGTCGGCGCTCTCGCCCCAATGAGCCTCCAACATCCGATGCGCCAGGCGGTCGACGTTCCGACCCTCCCCCATGGCCGCAATCAGCATACGGTTGGAGAGGTCCGGGGAGTGGTGATGGTTGGATGGGCGACCGGGCATGACGACATTACGAAACTCGGCCCAACGCTCCATCTCACGGCGAAAGAAATGGTCGCGCTGTTTCACGGTTCGCTCCCGAAACGCGGTACTGCCATAGCTTTCCATGGCGCGGTTTAGATCTATCGGCTTGTGCACGATCGAGTGACCTGCCGCAGCCGCGATCTCCATGAATTTCGAAGAACCCAGGTAGGCATAAGCTGAATGCGCGGAATAAAAGTACTCAAGCTCGGACATGGCGCTTTCCAATCGAGTTGTTTAACATTTCCAGCGCACCCGGAATCGGGATCCGCAACTGGTCCCAGGCGTTTGGCCAAGTGTGCGTTCAAGAGACGATACGGCGCCACCAAAAAAGATGCGGAAAGGGTATTGGACATGCGAATTGGAGTTTCTCTACCGGTCCGGGAATAGGGCGACGACATCGGGGCCATCAAAGCCTTCGCCCAGGCCGCCGAGGATCTGGGTCTGACGCAACTCCGGGTGCCGGAGCAGATAATTCGCCCTGTTAGCGGTGCCCTACATGAACCCTTGACCATGATGACTTTGCTCGCCGGCGCGACCAAGAAAATCGAATTGGTGCCGTCGGCGCTCATTATTCCGACGCGCCAGGCCGTGCCGGTAGCCAAACAGACCGCGAGCCTGGACCGACTCCCGGGTGGCCGATTGCGACTAGGAATCGGGGTGGGCGGGGATCCGGCGGAGTTCGAGGCGATGGGCGCCGATCTCTCCAACCGCGGCGCCCGCTGCGAGGAACAGATGGCCCTGCTAAAACGCTTGTGGACCGAAGAAACGTTTGATTTCGAGGGACGTTGGCACAAAATTTTTGGCGCCGGCATCAACCCTCTCCCGACCCAGAAACCGATCCCCATGTGGATCGGCCCCAGTAGCGTTCCCGCCAAGCGTATCCGTCACCGGATCAGCGCGTTGGCTGACGGCTGGTTTGTGCTGGCCTCACCGAAAGACTATCCCGAGATCCGCGACGATATTCACCGCGCCGCCCCGGACGCCGGCCGTGATCCCACAAAAATTGGCGCCGAAGCGGGTGTCGCGTTAGTCGGCCCACGCGAGCATGAATGGCAAAGACGCGTCGCGGGGTGGAGCGAAATGGGCCTGACACATCTGTGCCTGCGAACTCTTGGCGGTGGATTGGCGCCGGGCGAACATATCGATTGCATGCGCGCGGCGTTAACGGAACTGCCTGGAATTTGAGATTGAATTTAGTTTCCAAACGCTAGCTAAATTTGGCATGATCTGCCGGTTTACCGCTAAAGTACTGGGTCACTGGCGCTGTATTGGAGATTATCGATGAACGAGCAGATCCCTATCGTCGACCTTGCCCGGTTCGAGACTGGTGATGCTAAGACGACCGCCGGGGCCGCCCGCGAGCTCGACCAAATCTGTCGCAAAATTGGCTTCTTGGTGATCACCAACCATGGGGTTCCTCATTACTTTCAACGGGATCTTTATAGTGCCGGCTCGGATTTCTTTGCCCTGCCCATTGATGCTAAGATGACCGTGCGGCGTCCGACTAACGATCAGAACCGGGGCTATATTCCTTATGGCGAGGAAACCTTGGCGCGGATGCATGGCGGTGACACACCGCCAGATTACAAGGAAGTCTTCGCCATTGGTCCGTTCGACCTGCCCAAGGATGACTACCACGCCCAGGAACGCTCCTATCCGAATTTCGCCCCTAATCTCTGGCCAAGTCAGCCGCCTGCGCTGAAACCAGCCATGCGGGCTTATTTCACCGCGCTCGATGTCCTCTCGCGGCGCCTGGCGGGCTATTTCGCCCTGGCGCTCGATCTACCCATTGATTGGTTCGCCAACAAGCTTGACCGTCATGGTAGCCAGCTTCGACTGCTGCATTACCCGGCACCGGACCGAGAGCTTGAGGCTGGCCAACTGCGCTGCGGCGCCCACACGGATCTTGGGATGATGACGATCCTGCGTAATCAGAAGGCTGAGGGCGGGTTGCAGGTCTGCCCACGCGGGCGCGATTGGATCGACGCGCCGGCCATCGACGACACCTTCGTGGTCAATATTGGCGACCTTCTGATGCGCTGGACCAATGACCGCTGGGTTTCCACGCCTCACCGGGTCACGGTGCCCAAGGTCGAGGCGCGTTCGCGCTCACGCCGGATGTCGATCGGCTATTTCGTACGTCCAAACTATGACACGCCAATCCGTTGCATCGAAACCTGCGCCGGTCCCGACAACCCCGCAAAATACGAGGCCACGACGGTGAAAGCCTATAATGACGAACGTTTCGCCAGAGGCGCGGGGCCTAGCAAAGCGGCTTAAACTCGCCTGGGGTCAAGCGATCTTCGTCAAGGTATCACCAACCGACAATCGGCCATCCGTGACGACGCGGGCGTAAATGCCGCGCAGCTTGTATGTGTCGCCCTCGGCCATGTTCACGAAGACGCAGGCATCACGGCCATAACGCTGAATGAACTTGGCGCAGCCTTTGTGCGGGGTATCGGTGATCTTGATGACTGCGGAACCGGCGGACAGGCGGGTGCCCGCAGGCAGGTTTGTCGGGGTCAGATCCATGTCGACGAATAGATTATCGCCAGCCGGCGCCCAATTGGCCCGATCTTGGGCGATCAGCGATATACAGCGCGAGCTCATTATGCAGATCTGTACATCCGGATGTGGTTGGCCATCCTCTGTCTCCATCCAGCAACCCTTGGCCCAGTGATCACCTTTCAGGCCACCGGCGAGGCTGATGCCAATACTATCGACCTCTTGGCGCTGCTCGGATGCTGGGCGCACGACGATGCCTTCGATCTTGCCGTTATCCTTTGGCGCAGCCAGGATTTCTGGAAGGCCGGCGAGCAGTTCAGCGCGGGGAAGATGTCTGACCATTGTGGTCTCCAGGGAAGGTCTTACCGGGAAGCGGATGGTAATCCAGCGATGGTAGTGCTGCCAAGGTCGATGCGGGTGGGGTCGCCGGCAGACCCGCCTGTCAAGTGCTCAGGATATTTGTCAACAACGCAGGATATTCCTCAGCCGCAAGGTCCAGCGCCAAGGCTTCCTACAGAGTCACCCAACGCTTCTCGGAATGCTCATCTCCACACAATCTTGGAGCGGCTCCATCCCACGCATCGACCCGGAATATGTGATGTCGTCTTGGGCCATTTTTACCGGGTCGGTCTCGTCAAAAGCCGTGACATACCCATATGACGTCGCGTTGATATCCAGCTCCTCTCGAAGCTCTCGCACTAATGTATCTTCCCAGGTATTGGGTGCGAGCTTTTTATGGTCGGCGCGAAGATCTAGAAAAATTTTGCTACGCCTCAAGATCACGCCACCAACGCAATGGGTGGTCGCAGGCGTGAGCATCCCTTTGGATTCCGCTGGAGCGTTATCTTTTCTGGTCGCTTCCGCCACGACCTCCCTCCAATCAATTACCTCGGGCAACCCCGCCGGCGAGCCTAATGCACCAGCACTAAACGGCTCTCGATGGAAACATTCGAAATATATCATGCATGTTTGACCGAAAAGACGAACCCGGTGTCGAGAAATACAATGACGACTTCGGTGAAAATTTTCGGCGGATCGAGCGAGCGCCCGTTATCGTCCCTTCGGTGTTCGAAAGCGAGGCGCTTCGAGGGTTTTTAGATTGATGGCGACCCCAGGCGACCAAACCAACACGCTGATTTGTATCGATGTAATCAACTATTGGCGCCTGGCGCCAAACTTCTTTTTTCTCCCGGGAATTGACCCTAGAACCTTAGAAGACATGGTCGTTGGCGCAACGGTTATATAGCT
>JAPKDN010000308.1 GCA_028822575.1 Alphaproteobacteria bacterium
GTGAAACCACCATCCACCACCAACTCGGCGCCAGTTATAAACGCGGCTTCGTCCGAGGCGAGGAACAGCACAGCATAGGCTACATCCTCCGGCTTTCCATAATGCCCAAGCGGCGTCGACTGCTCGGTCAGCCGGCGGCGATCCGGATCCGACCACCCTTCCTTCGTCATCTCTGTTTGTATGGGACCGGGGTGCACCGAGTTTACTCGGATGGAATCCTTGGCGTATTGCAGCGCGATGGACTTGGTCATTATCCGAACCGCGCCCTTCGAGGCGTTGTAACCAGCGTGAATGGACTTTTGACCAATCAACCCCGATATGGACGAGATATTAACGATCGAACCACGCCCTACGCATCGCATGGCCGGAATCGCAGCACGGATGCCCAGATAGCTCCCTCTCGCGTTAACCGCGTGAAACCGGTCGAAATCCTCAAGGGTGTCCTCGTCGCCCTTACTGTACGCGGCGATGCCAGCATTGTTGACCAGAATATCCAGTTTGCCATACGCCGATTCTGCGACCTTCACCGCTCGACCCCAATTCAGTTCCGAGGTCACGTTCAAACGGACATAGCTGGCCTCGCCGCCTTGCTCACGAATCTCTGCCGCAACAGCTTCACCTGCGTCGTCAAGTACATCACCCAGAACGACGCGTGCCCCTTCACGGGCGAAAAGCATGGCTTCCTCGGCTCCCATTCCCCGTGCGGCCCCACTGATCAGCGCTACTTTTCCTTCAAGCCTCATTTTAACCCACCCAGTCTTGTTTTACATCCAACCAAGTAAGACGCCCTAGCCATGTCAGTCGGTCTCGTACTGATAGGCGTCCTGCATGAACTCAGCGCTGAATTTTCCTGAGCGCGCGTCGTCCGCCAAGGATGCCGCGTCCCGTTCCCCTGGAGGGCCATAGCCGCCGGCACCGGGCGTCTCGATGCAAACGGCCACGCTCGATTCAACCTCCAAAGACGCGGGCTTGATCGCCAATTCCTGGCGCCGGCCATCATCATGAAGCAGAGAAATCGAACCCGTTCCACCGGACCCTCCGCCGAATAACCCCCAAGGCGGATTCACCGCCCGCTCGCCCTGTCCGGAGAAAGTCACGATGTGGTCGATACTGCGGTAGACACGACGCAGGCCAAGGCCTCCCCGCCAAGTGCCAGCGCCGCCGGAGTCGTTAATCAACTCGTACCGTTCGACCAGCAATGGATACTCGTTCTCCAGCGCCTCCACAGGCAGGTTCGAAGTGTTAGTTACATGAACCTGAATGCCATCCGTCCCGTCTTTATAGGACCGGGCGCCGGCGCCGCCACCGATCGTCTCCATGTACAGATAATAACGCCCGTCTGGACCAGTTCCGGAGAAGGTGGCCACTCCATTGGCCCCATTGCTGGCGGCAATGACAGTTTCCGGTACCGCCGGCGCCAACGCTCCGAGGATCACATCGATGATGCGCTGGCAGGTCTGAGCCCGGGCCGCCGTCGCCGCCGGAAAGGATGCGTTGACCACGCTAGCCTCTGGAGCGGTTATGTGAACCGGCTCAAGCATGCCGTGGTTGGTCGGCCCGTCAGGATCGATCAACACTTTCAGGGCGAATAACACGCTGGCCTGCAGACCGGCGAAACTGTTGTTCATGTTACCTTTTACCTGTGGTCCCGAACCGGCGAAATCCAGCCAAACCTCTTCGCCCGCAACGCGAATATGCACGACAATTGGGATCTCTGTGGTCCCCATGCCGTCATCGTCGAGCACATCCTCAAAGTGATACTCGCCATCCGGCAGATCGGTAATGCCGGCCCGCATGCGCCGAGTCACGGCGTTGATGATTGCGGTACACCCTTCGGTGACCTGGGGCTTCGACCAACGGCCGAACAGCTCCTCAAGGCGCCGTGTCCCCAGCCGATTGGCGGCGATCTGGGCCATGTAGTCGCCCCGGCGCTCGCGCGGCACCCGAACATTAAGCAAAACGAGATCGAGAACATCACGCAAGATCTCGCCGTGTTCAACGATCCGTATCGGCGGGATACGCAACCCTTCCTGATAGATCTCGGTCATTCCGCCAGCCATAGAGCCGGGAGCCATGCCGCCAATATCCGAGTGATGCGCGATATTGGAGACAAATAGCACCAGCGCGCCATCGCGGAACACTGGGGCTAAGATCGCGACATCGGGCAGATGGGAGCCGCGGCCGACAAACGGGTCATTCGAGAGGAACATGTCGCCAGGTTTGACGGCCTCGACGCCATATCGCTCCAGCACCACTTCGACCAGGCCAAGCATCGATGCCAGATGCAACGGGAGGCTTTCGCCCTGAACCACGACCTGGCCCATAGCGTCGAAGATAGCCGCACTGTGGTCATGCCGCTCCTTGATATTGGTAGAATAGGCGCTTTTCATGATCGCAAGGAACATCTCGTCGCAGATACTCGTCAGTCCGTTGCGTAATAACTCGACCTCGATCGGTGTCAGCGTCGACATCGTCATTCTCCCTGGCCGGCGAGATCGATGACCAGATTGCCCCACGCGTCCGTGTGCGCCTCGTCATCGGGAAACAACAACAACATGCTGTCCATTTGTTCGATAATCGCCGGGCCGACCAGTTTGGAGTCCACAGTCAGGTCGCCTCGGCGATAAATCGGAGTTTCGCGCCAATCATCTTTGGCGAAAGCGACTTGCCGAGAGCCGGTTCGGCTAGCGGCCTTGGCCGCCGCAGCTTTGGGCAGCGGTGGTTTCTCCAGCACGCCGGTCAGCTTGACCCGCATGCCGACGATCTCAACCGGCTCGTCCGGTTGCGCGAAGCCATAGGCGTGTTCATGGGCGACGTCAAAACCTTGGCGCGCCACCGAGGCTCGGGCCGTGTCAAAGTCCACATCCTCAAAAGGCACGGACAGTTCGAAGTTCTGCCCGGCATACCGCAGATCGACCGACCAATTGGCCTGCCGGTCACCCGAAGCCACGGCCTCGGCCGAGAACCAAGTTTCTGCGCGATCCTGAAGCACAGACCGGGCCGCGTTAAGCACATCGGGAGCATCCTCGCCGAAACCGGCCAATGAGGGCTGCACCAAATCCGCGACCAAGTCCGAGCCTAGGAGTCCCTCGGCACAGAGGATCCCCGGGTTTGGCGGAATGAAAATCCGTTTGATTCCGAGGTCGCGCGCCACGTCATTCGCATGCAGGGGCCCGGCGCCACCGAAGGCGAATAGCGCAAAGGCACTGGGATCATGACCCCGCTCCACCGAAATTGCACGGATTGCCTTGACGATCACGGCGCAGGCGACTTGCACGATACCGAGCGCGGTGTCTTGTTGGCTCATACCCAAGGATTCGGCCAGACGGTCGATCGCAGCCTCGGCTAGCTCGCGACGGATCGCCATGCGTCCGTCCAGAAGCGAGCCGCTGGGCAACCGACCGAGCAACACATTGGCGTCGGTCACCGTGGCGGCTTCCCCGCCGTGGCCGTAACAGGCTGGTCCTGGCAGCGCGCCGGCACTATGCGGGCCAACCTTCAGCAGTCCATCGCGATCAATCCATGCGATCGAGCCACCACCGGCGCCCACCGCGTTGACGTCCAGCGCCGGTAAGCGCAGCGGAAACCCGGCCAGCCGCCGGCTATGCACGGTCGAAGGTTCGCCATGCGCCAAAAGTGATACATCGGCACTGGTCCCACCAATATCCAAGGTAATAACGTTCGCCTCGCCGGTTGCCTTGGCCCGGTAAGCCGCACCCAACACCCCAGCCGCTGGGCCAGACAGCGCCGATCGGATCGGATAGCGGCGCGAATAATCAACCGACATCAACCCGCCACTACTCTGGCTGACCGTCGGTTCGGCGGTGACACCAAGCCCGGCGATGGCCTTGGTGAGACGATCTAAATAGGCGCTCATCACAGTCAAAAGCGCCGCGTTAAGTACGGTGGTTGAAAAACGCTCGTACTCACGAAACTCCGGGTAGACCGCCGATGACGTCATCACCGAGGTTGCATCGCCTAAAACCTCCCGCAGCAGCTTGGCTGCCCTCTCTTCATGCGCCGGAAAGGCATGGGAGTGCAGAAAGCAAACGGCGACACAGTCGATACCCTGGCCAGCGATCTCGGTCCCGACCCGGCGCACCGATTCTTCGTCAAGCGCCGTATGCACCACGCCGTCGGCCCGCATCCGCTCTGGCACTTCATAGCGATGCCAGCGCGGCACCAGGGGTTTCGGGAAATCCTGATGCATGTCGTAGACCTTGGGCCGCACTTGACGACCGATCTCCAAAAGATCTCGAAATCCCTCGCTGGTCACCACGGCCACCTTACCCACCTTGCGCTGTATCAAGGCATTGGTGCCAACTGTGGTTCCGTGGCCAAACCGAATAATCTCGCCAGGCACGATCGTGTGGGATGCCAGTAAATCCTTCACCCCATTAATGATGGCCTTGTCCGGCTCACCCGGCGTCGAAGGAACCTTGTGCAGAATCTGCCGGTTCTCGTCTGGTAGGCTGACGGCAAAGTCGGTGAACGTACCGCCGACATCAACACCTATATGCACTGTCATGGTCAGATCCGTGGGATGGTTTGTTAGGTGCACTAACGCAAAATCGTCCAGCCTGCCCTATCATCCGGAGCCAGATTATCGATTCGCAGAATGCATGGACATATCTGAAATTGATAGACCCGGGAACGGATCCGCACATTGGCGATCAATCTCGTTCC
>JAPKDN010000309.1 GCA_028822575.1 Alphaproteobacteria bacterium
TCCTTAACCAGGACCGAAACCTCGGAATTGGGGTCGCCCAGATCGCCAAAATGCCGGGCGCTGGCCGGGCAGGTCGAAACGCATGCGGGGACACGATCAACCTCTTCCAAATTCTCGTTGTAGATTTTGTCAACACAGAGCGTGCATTTCTTCATGACGCCGTCAGTGTGATCATACTCTCTCGCGCCATAGGGGCAGGCCCAGGAGCACAGCTTGCAACCGATGCAGGTGTCCGGGTTAACCAGAACGATCCCATCTTCCTCACGTTTGTATGACGCGCCGGTCGGGCAAACGGTGACGCAGGCCGGTTCTTCGCAATGCAGGCAGGAGCGAGGAAAATGAACCGTGCGACTCTCTTCCGCCTCGCCTACCTCGAAGGTATGAACTCGGTTGAACCAGACCCCCCAGGCGCCCGCGTCGTCGCCCTCATGGCTCTCGGTGCCGGAATAGGGGTTCCAGTCGGTCATCGGCGCGGAGTGCCCCCCTGCGTTCCATTCCTTACAATTAACCGCGCAGGCATGGCAGCCGACACAGATGTCGAGGTCGATTACGAGGCCAAGCTTGGTCGCGCTTGGCCTTGTTGGAAGGCTGGTCATCATGTAGCTCCCTTGGCGCCAAAGCGTAGGACCGATGCGCCGCGCGCCACTGTCGCGACGGGAGTGAGAGCTTCGAATTGTGGCTCGGACATCTCGCCGGGCTTGTCATCGGCGGCCTTCTCGACCCTTACCCGAAGATCGAACCATGCGGCCTGGCCGGTCACCGGATCAGCGTTGGCATAGCGATGCCCACCTCCCTTCTCGGGGAGCAGATCGGATATCACATGGTTCATCAAGAAGCCTTTGTTGTCTTCCGGCGCGTCGGTGGCGAGATTCCAAGCACCTTTGCGTTTTCCGATGGCGTTCCAGGTCCACACGGTGTCCTCGTTTACGCCTTCCATCAGACGGCACTGAACCTTGATGGTGCCGTGGTTCGAGGTCACTTGGACCCAGTCATCATCGACGATGCCTAGCTTCTCGGCCCGCGTTCGGCTGATATACAGCTTGTTATAGCCATGGATTTGCCGCAGCCAGGCATTTTGCGAGCCCCAGGAGTGATACATCGCCATCGGTCTCTGCGTGAGCGCGTGCATCGGGAAGCTGTTGGTATCGACCTGGGCCTCCTCGAAAGGCGTGTACCAGATCGGCAGGGGATCAAAATAAGTCTTCACCCGGTCCCGATGCTCTTGCGGCGGCTGAATATCTCCGTGGCCTTCGGCGGCGAGCTTGAATTTTTGCATCGCCTCGACGTAGACCTGTAGGACGATCTGGTTCGGCGCGCCGATCAGGCCCATCGCCGTGGCTTTTTCCAGATAAGCCTGGTTGGAGTGCTTGTAGTAACGCTCCGTCGGCTCGAACTCGTGGCGCCAGAAGCATTCATTCTCGACATATTGCTCGAGCTGTTTTGGATTGACCGCGCCTTTGCCCTCGGACTTGCCATCCTCGCCTCGGAACCCGGCCAGCGGGCCGACGCCGGGCGCGCGCTCGTGATTGACGATATAATCTGGATAGCCGCCGGGGAATTTCGCCTTGCCGTCCTCATTGGTGAAGGCCGGAAGACCTAGACGAGAGCCAAGCTCGATCAGTACGTCTTGGAAGGGACGCACGTCGCGATCCGGCGCCACCACCGGCTGACGAATCGAGTCCGCCACGCCATTGGCGTCACAAATCGGGCGATCCAGCAATGAGATACAGTCCCATCGCTCCAGATACGTCGTGTCCGGCAGGATCAGGTCGGCATAGGGAACGGTCTCGGAAAAGAACGCGTCAGAGTATATGATCTTTGGGATCTTGTACTCACCCGTCGCCTCGTCCTTGTCGGTCAACATGGAGATCGTGTTGGGCACGTTCATAGACGAGTTCCAGCCCATATTCGCCATGTACATGAATAGCGTGTCGATGGGGTACGGGTCGCCCTTATGGGCATTGCCGATCACCGTGTGCATCATGCCATGGGCCGACATCGGGGCTTCCCACGAAAACGCATGATCTATCCGTGCCGGCGAACCATCGTCATTGACCAGCAGATCCTCGGGACCGGTGGTGAAGCCTAGCGGCGGGCCGGGCATTGGGGTCTCGGGGTTGATCTGGCTTGGCTTGCCGGCGGGCTTGAGCGGCGGCGGCGCCGGCTTTGGGAAGGGGGGCTTGTAGCGAAAGCCGCCGGGGACATCGATGCTGCCAATCAAGATTTGCAGCAGATGCAGGGCCCGGCAGGTGTGAAAGCCGTTGGAATGGGCCGAAATGCCGCGCATCGCGTGCATGGCGACGGGGCGACCGATCATCTTGTCATGCTTACGTCCAGCCCAATCCGTCCACTCGACATCCAGTTCGATGGTTTCTCGGAAGGCGATTTGGGCAAGCTCGGCCGCGAGCCGACGAATGGTTTCTGCCTTGACGCCGCAACGATCGGCGACCGCGTCGGGGCTGTATTCGTGGTCCATATAGCGCTCGGCTAGCAACTGGAACGCTGGAACCGCCTTACGGCCATCGGCCAGAGTGAAGGTGCCGACAATGGCTGGCGAGATATCAGTGGCTGCGGCCGGCGCGACCGAATCCGCCGACTTGTTCCAGCACAGTGTGCGGCCTTCGTCATCGCGTGCGAACAATCCGTGATCGGCGGAGCCCTCGTCCTGGATCACCAGCCAAGGCGAGTTCGTGTAGCGCACCAGGTAGTCGAGATCGATCTGGTCCGCCTTCAACAACTCATGAATGATCGCCAGCACCAGCAGCCCGTCGGTGCCGGGGCGGATGCCCACCCATTCGTCGGCGATCGCGGAGTAGCCGGTCTTCACTGGGTTGATCGAAACGAATTTGGCACCCCGGGTTTTAAGCTTGCCGAGGCCAATTTTGATCGGGTTCGAATCATGATCCTCGGCGACCCCGAACATCATGAAGTATTTGGTGTGCTCCCAATCGGGCTCGCCGAATTCCCAGAACGAACCTCCAATGGTGTAAAGTCCCGCCGCCGCCATGTTGACCGAACAGAACCCGCCATGCGCCGCGTGGTTTGGGGTGCCGAACTGGCTCGCCCAGAATCCAGTCAGCCCCTGGCTCTGATCACGCCCGGTAAAGAACGCCAGCTTGCGAGGGTCGCTCTTGCGGATATCCGAGAGCCAGCTGGTCGCTGTTTCCAGCGCTTCGTCCCATTCGATTTCCTTGAATTCGCCCGATCCACGAGGCCCGACCCGCTTCAGTGGCTTGGTCAGTCTCGCTGGCGAGTAGTGCTGCATGATCCCGGCGGCCCCTTTGGCGCAGAGCACGCCCCGGTTCACTGGGTGGTTTTTGTTACCCTCGATATAACGGACCTTGCCGTCCTTCATATGCACCTTGATGCCGCACCGGCAGGCGCACATGTAACAGGTCGTGTACTTGACCTCGTCGGATACGGCGGGAGAGGTATCGACGGTCTCGCGTACCGTCTCGAAGGGATTTAGGCTCATGGAATTTCCAGGGCTGAGATACCAATAACACTAACCTCACTTGTTGCCCGCTCACGCGCGCTGGGTCAAGAGATGGGTGGGTTTCCGTTGCAGGAAGGTCGGATGTTTCGGTATGGAGCCGGCGGCGAGGATTTAGCGCGGAGAACCTGGAACTTTGATTGATAGCCGATCGTCTATTCCGGTCCGCTAGCGCGTCACCCGATTGTCGTTCGAGCCACGACCGGTTTCATGTTCCTCACAACGTCATCTTCCGGTCGCGTTCGCCTCCGAGGTCGTGGATTAACCCCTCTCTCATGGGCGAGCATTCAACGTTAAAAATGACTCCCAAACATATGATAAGGTTTGATTTTTGTAATTATAAACATCGATGTTCCAGGATAACCATCACTTCCAATGCACGCTGTTTCGTGTAGGGTGGGGCCTTCAAACCATCATGCGTGGGGGACAGGATCATGCGGCAATACCGCATCGCCGCGATTCCGGGAGACGGGATCGGAACCGAGGTTATTAAGGCCGGCGTGGAGGTGATCCAGGCTCTGGCGGCGCGGGACGGGCGCTTTTCGCTGTCGATTGAGAATTTTAATTGGGGTACCGACTATTATCTCGAGCATGGCCGGATGATGCCGGATGATGGGTTGGAGGCGTTGAAACCGTTCGACGCGATCTATTTCGGCTCGGCCGGCGACCCTAGGGTGCCCGACCATATTTCGCTCTGGGGCCTTCGTCTGGCGATCTGTCAGCCCTTTGATCAATACGCTAATGTGCGGCCATCCAGACTGCTGCCGGGGATCAACGGTCCGCTTAAGGGCGTCGGTCCGGCCGATCTGGATTGGGTGATCGTGCGCGAGAATACCGAGGGCGAATATGCCGGCGCCGGTGGCCGGGTGCATCGCGGTCATCCTGAGGAAGTCGGCATGGACGTGACCGTGTTTACCCGTACGGGTGTCGAACGCATCCAGCGCTATGCTCTGGAGTTGGCTCGTTCCCGCCCGGCCAAGCATCTGACCTTGGTAACCAAATCAAATGCCCAACGCCACGGCATGGTGATGTGGGATGACATTTTCGATGGTATCAAGGGTGAGTACCCGGATGTGGAGATCGACAAGATGCTGGTCGATGCGATGACCACGCGCATGGTCCTGGACCCAAGATCAATCGATGTCGTGGTAGCTACGAACTTGCACGCCGATGTGCTGAG
>JAPKDN010000310.1 GCA_028822575.1 Alphaproteobacteria bacterium
CGCGGACAATCAGAACACGGCACGCGATTTTCGTCACCTTCCTGTTAGGCGCGTGTTAACAGCACTGAAAGTGACGCTAGGCCTTGCAGCAATCTGGACGTCGCCTATACTCCCACGCCGCCAGCCCGATGCTGTATATGCGCGAATCCGTCACGATGAGGAACCCATGTCCGACCAAATAAACAAGGTCGTTCTCGCTTATTCAGGCGGGCTCGACACCTCGATCATCCTAAAATGGTTGCAGGATACCTATAATTGCGAAGTGGTGACATTCACCGCCGATTTAGGCCAGGGTGAAGATCTGGAGCCGGCACGCAAAAAAGCCGAGATGCTTGGCATCAAGGAAATTTTCGTCGAAGATCTTCGCGAGGAGTTTGTGCGCGACTTCGTCTTCCCGATGTTCCGCGCCAACACGGTCTATGAAGGCACCTACCTTCTCGGCACCTCGATCGCCCGACCGCTTATCGCCAAACGCCAGATCGAGATCGCCAAGGCGACCGGCGCCGATGCTGTGGCCCATGGCGCTACAGGCAAGGGTAATGACCAGGTGCGCTTCGAACTCGCCTATTACGCGCTCAACCCGCACATCAAGATTATCGCGCCATGGCGAGAGTGGGATTTCGTCGGCCGCGAGGATCTGATCAAATACGCCGAATCTAGACAAATCCCGATCGCCAAGGATAAGCGTGGCGAGGCGCCATTCTCGGTTGACGCCAACCTGCTGCACGCCTCCAGCGAGGGCAAGATCATCGAAGACCCCTGGGTCGAGGGGGCGGAGTTCATCTATTCCCGCACTATCTCGCCAGAGGACGCGCCGGACAAGCCGACCTATATCGAAGTCGGGTTCGAGCGCGGCGATCCCGTTTCTATCGATGGTGAAGCGATGAGCCCGGCGACCATACTGACCGCACTGAACAAGTTCGGTCACGACAATGGCATCGGCCGCCTTGACTTGGTGGAAAACCGCTTTGTCGGCATGAAGAACCGCGGTCTTTACGAGACCCCCGGCGGCACGATCATGCATGTCGCGCACCGAGCGATGGAAAGCCTGACCCTGGATCGTGGTATGGCGCACCTGAAGGACGAGTTGATGCCACGCTATGCGGAGATGATCTATAACGGCTTCTGGTACGCGCCAGAGCGCCAAATGCTGCAGGCGGCGATTGATAACAGCCAGCAACATGTCACCGGCACCGTGCGTCTCAAGCTATATAAGGGCAACACCATCGTCGTCGGCCGGAAAGCCGAGAAGAGCCTGTACTCCGCCGACTACGTGACCTTCGAGGAAGGTGAGTCCGATTACGACCACGCCGACGCCCATGGTTTCATTCGCTTGAACGCGCTGCGTCTGCGCCTCAATAAGATGATGCTCGGCTAAGCGCTCGCCTGCACGTTCAACCATGGCTCCAGGCGTCATCTGCTTCGGCGCAGCCCGTGTGGAAATCCGGACGCGGGCGCTCGGGCTAATGGTTGGCGGCACGTCGAACTCCGTCGAGACAGATCGCGCGCGGGGCGATGTTGCGGCATGGCTAGCCGGGGCCTAGGGTGGAAAACCAACCAGGTCACGCGCCTCGTCTGTGATGGCGCTGGTGACGGAGTTATCGGGGAACCCTTTACGCTCGGCATTGGTGTAGCCAAAGCGTGCAGATCCGAAAGGCTCCGACCGCCAACCACCCCACAGCCCTGGATCCAGGAGGCGAGGTACATGCCGGACTTCTCGACATGGCTATCTATTACGAGCTTACGCCCGATCTAATCGACGCCGCGTTGCCGGAACTTCGGCACGCCTATGCCTGGTTCGTTGATACCGATCTACCAGAAGCGTAGGCCGCCCAACTCTCGGGCGTAATACCACGAGCAATACCATTAGCCGCCGACACGGCTTCACTAGCCAAGGCATCTCGACTTCGCCCCCCGCCCTGGGGCGGCTCGATATCCTAGTAACCAATGCCGCGGAGGCCTCGTCTCTCATCCCGTCCAGCACGCCCGCGGATGCCGCGGCCGCGTTTAGGCCCTGGGCATTGCTCATGTCCTTATCAGTCGGGGCGCCAATAGGGTTCTTTACTGCGATATGCATGGGTTCACGCCCACCCTTCCGAGTCCAACGAGTAAACGACGTCACCGGCGCCGGCGATGCCTTGGTCGCCGGGATGGTGTTCGCTATGTTGACGAATCAGACGCCCGATGAGGCGGTCCGTACCACGCTGGCCGCGGTGGTGTTAACTGTCGAGGGTTCGACACCGGTGCCATCAAACATCGATCAGACAACCTTGTTCAACAGAGCGGGCATTCCGTTATGATAGGCGCACTATGAAAACCAACCTGATCACATCCATGAAAAATCAGCTTCTATCCATTTCGACCGAGGTATCGGAGGCTTTGGCTAATGGACATCCGGTAGTGGCCCTTGAATCAACCATTATTTCCCACGGCCTTCCGCGTCCCCGCAATCTCGAGGTCGCGCGAGGAATCGAAAGTATGGTTCGAGCCCAGAATGCCATCCCCGCGACGATCGCGATCCTAGATGGCCGCATTCGCATCGGTTTAAACGATGATGACTTGAAATATATAGCCGAGAAGGAATCAATCGAGAAAATCTCGCGCCGCGATCTGCCAAGGATCTTGGCGGGCGGAGAGGATGGCGCCACCACTGTCTCCGCGACCATGATCGCTGCCCACATGGCCGGCATACGGATCTTTGCGACCGGCGGTATTGGCGGCGTGCACCGCGGCGCAACCGAGAGCTTCGATATCTCGGCCGACCTGAACGAGCTCGCGGTAACCCCGGTCGCTGTGGTCTGTGCCGGTGCCAAGGCGATCCTCGACCTACCTAAAACCCTGGAAGTTCTGGAAACTCTCGGCGTCCCTGTGATCGGTCATGGCACCGATACGCTCCCAGCTTTTTGGTGCCGTTCAAGCGGGCTCAAGCTGGCTCTAAGGTGCGATACCCCGTCAGAAATAGCCCGAGTATTGCGCATGCAACACACCCTAGGCTTTAGCAGCGGCACACTCGTCGCCAACCCGATTCCGGAAGCTGCCGCTCTCTCGAACGCGACCGTCGAGCAGGCGATTGCCGAAGCGTTGGAAAGTGCCGAACGCGAGGCGGTGGTCGGCGCGGCAGTCACGCCCTATCTCCTGTCCCGCCTCGCGGAAATCACCGCCGGCGCAAGTCTGGAGGCCAATGTCGCCCTAGTCGAAAACAACGCCAAAGTAGCGGCTCAAGTCGCCGTGGCCATGTCCATCGGCGGCAATGCGACGCGCTCGGCGAACATTTCCACCAGGCTCTAGAGGTGATCTCCACGTGGCTCGCGATCACTCATGAGTGTCCGTATGGAATGTCTTGGAGATGATCCGCCACCCCTGCCCTGTCTTCACCAAAGTCAGGTAGTCCGTGAAATAGCGGGGCGGAACCGCGCAATTTACCGTAGCCAATGCCGTATCAGGGCCCGACTTGTGGATCGAAAGAATTTTGTCGAACCGGTCAAGACCTTGCGACGCGGGCGATGGGCGGTCGGCGATAATCTCAAAGTATTTTTCCCGCGGCCAATCAGTCACCGTCTCGCCGTCAGTGAAATAGAGATGCGAAAGCTCATGAAAAACCCGGCCAAATTTTTCCACATCACCATTAAACAACCCGTCGAAATAGTCCGTCAGTACCTTCGTTATGTCGGCGATGCTCCCGTCGTTGAAACCTTCGCTCATTTCGGATCTCCTATTGATCACGCTGTTCGATGGCATCTCGCTGGCGTTTGATCGCCTCGTCCGACCACCGGCTTTTGACATAAGCCACGACCGACCAGATA
This sequence comes from Alphaproteobacteria bacterium, assembly GCA_028822575.1. The sequence continues at coordinate 3,804 of JAPKDN010000310.1, forward strand.
TCGCCGTCGCTTAGCAGCATCTCGAAGCCGGGCATATCGTTTTCGTAATCCACCGGCGAGAACGGTTGCCCACCATACTTGATAACATCCATCAGGTCCTGGTCAACAAGGCGGGTGATCGCGCCATCGCCATTCAACGGCAAGGCAGGCCGACCGCCGTTTGGGTAGTCTTTGTCCCACCCTAGTTTTCCTTCCAGGGCATCACCATGGCAGAACGCGCAATTCGCCTTGTACAAGCTGCTACCAAGCGAAACTTGAGCCTCGTTATAGCTATCGGCAGCGCCCGCCGTTTCGGCCGTAACGCGGTCGTAATAGATCGAGAAAAGCGTGATCGACATGGCAATAAACACGGCGAAGGCAAGGAAACGCTCCTTTGGCCCAAGCCTGTTCAGGAACCGAACAATGACAAACGACGACCGGGATTGATCATCGTCGTCGTCAATCTCGATAGAAATTTCACGGCCACCACGCCGGTTGCTCGGCAATCTCCCACGATTAAGATTGGGACCACGGCGACTTCGACGGCGGTCGCCGCGACCGGACCTGGAATGCAACATGACGGCTCCACCCTATCCCGCGAGCGCCCACGACTTAGCTTTCCCTTCAGTATACTGAGAACCACGCCACCACCACCAGCAGCGGTTAACCTCCGCTGACTTTCATCTTGTGGCGGGGATTATAACTGCGGCCCTTGGCCCATTCCGTGATTAACTCGGTCAACTCAGGATCACCGCTGTCTGGCAGCACAACATGCAAGGTTACGTACTGATCGCCAGCCGGGACGCCTTTTTTCCCAGACACTCCTTTACCTTTCAACCGCAATGTCGAGCCCGTGTTCGAGTTTGGTGGAATTTTCAGCGTAACAT